>NZ_JBFACU010000003.1:346537-392619 GCF_040641015.1 Streptomyces sp. NPDC021356
CGGTCCGGTGGTGAAGTGTCCGTGGCGCGAGTGCGGAATGTCCGCGGTCCGGTGGTGAAGTGTCCGCGGCGCGAGTGCGGAGTGCCCGTGGCCCGACGCGACGTGCCCGCGCCTCGCGCCCGGAGGGGCCGTGCCTCGCGCCCGAAGGACCGGCGGTGCCCGGCGCGGGGGGCGTCGACGCGCCATGATTTCGCTCACTGTACGGACCGGTCCGGGCGGAACGCGAGAGGGACCGGGGGAAGTTGGGAAAGGAGCTGTCCATCCGGCTGCACCGCGCACCGCTCCCGGAGTACCCTTCCTTGATCGTTGGGACGGGGATGCTCGGGGGAGCGGAAGGCGGTGCACGGGTGGGCTCGGGAGGCCTGGAGCTTCCCCCTGGTGACGAGGGTCACGAGGGGAACTCCGCAGACGTCCCGCCCGGCGCGGTGTCCCTGGCGCGGCCGATGGACGCGGGTGCCATCGGCCCGGAGCTGGACTGGGACGCCGACGCCTGGCGCGAGGTACGCACCCGCGCCCAGCGGGCCGGCCGGGCCTACATCTGGCTGAACCTCGTCGAACAGCGGCTGCGCGCCGTCGTCTCCGCGGTGCTGCGGCCCGTCTACGAACCCGTCCACGGCGACGACTGGGTGGTCGCCGCCGCCGGACCCGCCGGACAGGAGTGGGTGCAGCGCGCGGTCGCCGTCCGCGAGGTCAGCCGCCGCAAGGGCTACCTGCTCGACCCGGCCGACGACAATGTCGTCAGCTTCCTCACCCTGCCCCAGCTGCGCGAGCTGATGGTGCAGCACTGGCCCTGCTTCGAGCCCTACCTCGACGAGCGCCGCGACGTCGAACTCGCCCTCGACGAGCTGGAGGTGACCCGGAACGTCGTCTCGCGCAACCGGGCCCTGTCGGAGGCCGTGCTCAACCAGGCCGAGCGGGCCTCCGCACGCCTCCTGGAGATCCTCGGCACCGGCGGCGACGTGCCCTCCGCGCGGCGGCTGCCGGTCGACGCCGTCGAGGACCTGGTCGGCGACCGGTACGCGGACGTGGTCGCCGTGCACCCGGACCGGGTGCGGCTGCTGCGCCAGTTCCCGGCCGAGGACATCTTCGGCGGCGCCCGCCGCCTGGACGCCATCGGCATCGGCCTGAACCTGCTGGTGCAGAACTTCTCCGGCCGCCGCCTGGTGCGCCTGGCCGAGTCCGGCTGCCGGGTGCGGCTGCTGTTCCTGAACCCCGCCTCCAGCGCCGTCAAGCGGCGCGAGCGGGAACTCGGGCTCAAGCGCGGCGAGCTGAGCCGGTCGGTGGAGATGAGCATCCTGCACATGCGGCGGGTCCGCTCCCGGCTGCGCGACCCGGACGCCTTCGAGATCCAGGTCTACGACGAGACGCCGCGCCTGACCGCCTACCTGGTGGACGGCGACGGATCCGACGGCATCGCGGTCGTCCAGTCCCACCTGCGGCGCAGCCGGGGCATGGAGGCGCCGGTGTTCGTCCTGCGCAACGGGAGCAAGGTGGTCAAGTCGGATGAGGTGGGCGAAGGGGGACTCTTCTCCGCCTATCGCGAGGAGTTCGAGATGATGTGGGCGGATTCGCGTCCGGTGTCCTGACCCGTCTGAGACACCAGGAACGCCCGAAGCCGCCCGCGAAAGCGGAACGCGGCCCTCGGATTGTCAGTGGCGCATGCGAAGGTGGGGACCACTGGGGGAAGCA
Source organism: Streptomyces sp. NPDC021356 (assembly GCF_040641015.1). Lineage (NCBI taxonomy): Bacteria > Bacillati > Actinomycetota > Actinomycetes > Kitasatosporales > Streptomycetaceae > Streptomyces > Streptomyces sp. NPDC021356. Next base: position 348,227 of record NZ_JBFACU010000003.1, read on the forward strand.
CCACCGAGAAGGGGGGCCGCCATGGGCTGGCACCGGGAGCTGCTGATCGGGTTCGACCTGGAGACGACCGGGACGGATCCGCACGAGGCGCGCATCGTCACGGGCGCCGTGATCGAGGTCAGGGCGGGCGAGCCGCTGGGACGCCGGGAGTGGCTGGCCGATCCCGGCGTCCCGATCCCCAAAGACGCGGTCGCCGTGCACGGGATCAGCAACGAGCGGGCCGCCGCCGAGGGCCACCCCGCCGACCGGGTCGCGGACGCGATCGCCGACGTGCTGACCGGATACTGGAAGACGGGCGTACCGGTCGTGGCGTACAACGCGGCCTTCGACCTGACCCTGCTCTCCGCCGAACTGCGCAGGTACGGGCTGCCGTCGCTGAGCGAGCGCCTGGGCGGCGCCGAACCCGGCCCGGTCGTCGACCCGTACACCATCGACCGCGCGGTCGAGCGCTACCGGCGCGGCAAGCGCACCCTCCAGGCGGTCTGCACGGAGTACGGCGTCGTCCTCGACTCCGCCCACGACGCCGCGGCCGACGCGCTCGCGGCGGCCCGGCTGGCCGGTGCGATAGCCGGCCGCCACCCCAAGGTCGCGGCCCTCGGCCCGGCGGAGCTGCACCGCCGCCAGATCGAGTGGTACGCCGCCTGGGCGGCGGACTTCCAGAGTTTCCTGCGCCGCAAGGGCGACACGGCCGCGGTGGTCGACGGGACGTGGCCCCTGCGGCAGCCGGCGGACGAGACGGTCTGACGGCCGACGGCCGAACGCCCCGCGCGGGCGGCGAGGGGGAGGAGAGGCGCGAGGGGAGAGCGAGCGCAGAGCGGGTGAAGGGCCGGTCAGAAGGGGTACCAGCGCACCGTCTCGTCGCCGTCCCGTAGGGACGCCACCCGGCGTTCGAACTCGGCCAGCGCCTTGGGGTTGCTCGGGGCGTGCTGGGCGACCCAGGCGCAGCTGGCCGTCTCCCGGGCACCGCGCAGCACCGAGCAGCCCGCCCACTCCCGTACGTCCCAGCCGTAGACGGAGGTGAAGGAGTCGTAGGCCTCGGCGGGCAGACCGTAGCGGTCCCGGGACAGGGCCATCACCACCAGGTCGTGCTCGCGCAGGTCGGCGGAGAAGGTCTCCAGGTCGACCAGGACCGGCCCGTCCGGCCCGACGTGCACGTTGCGGGGGAGCGCGTCCCCGTGGATCGGGCCCGGCGGCAGGTGCGGGGTGAGGGCGGCGGCGGCCGTCGCGAAGCCGTCGCGGCGCTCGCGCAGGTACGCCGCGTCGGCCGGGTCGATCGCGTCACCGGCCAGCCGCAGCCAGCGTTCCACGCCGCCCAGCAGTTCGCGGGGCGGCAGCGGGAAGGAGGGGGAGGGCAGCGCATGGACGGCACGGAGCAGTTCCGCGAGGTCGCGCGGCTCGGCCGGGCGTACCGCATCGGGCAGCCGGTGCCACACGGTCACCGGGTGGCCCTCGACGAGCAGCGCCTCGGGCTCCGCCGCCCGGACCGCGGGCACACCGGTGCGCGCCAGCCAGGCGGCGATGTCCAGTTCGCGGCGCGCGCGGTCGAGGAGTTCGGCGTCACGGCCCACCTTGACGACCAGGTCACCGGCGGCGAACACGGCGTTCTCGCCCAGCGCCAGCAGCCGTGCCTCCGCTGCCGTCGGCCCCAACACCGCCCCTGCCGCCGCCAGCACCTCGCGCGCCCGTGCTTCGTCCATCGTCCGCCTCCCTGTCCGCAGATTTCCCGCTGTGCGTCGGCCAGTCTCGCATTGGCACAGGTGGGACCGTGTGCGCGGTCTCTTGACGGGACGCGGCGCCTTCACGACCATGACCAGGCCCGTCCCCGCCGCGCAGAGGGTTGATGAGACGTGACATCGCTGACCGAGGTGAGGACGCCGGCGCGCCGCGTGCCCGGTCCGGGCCTGCCCCGGCGCGGCCACGACCCCGGCGCCTGGTTCCTGGTGCTGCCCGCGCTCGTCCCCGTCCTGGTGCTCAGCGTCGGCCCGCTGCTCTACGGCGTCCTGCTCGCGTTCACCGACGCCCAGGCCGGGCGGACGGACCCCACCCGCTGGACCGGCACCCTCAACTTCCAGGACCTCGCGCACGACACGCTGTTCTGGGAATCGTTCCGCGTCGGCCTGGTGTGGGCCGTCGGGGTCACGGTGCCGCAGTTCCTGCTCGCGCTCGGCCTCGCCCTGCTGCTCGACCAGAACCTGCGGCTGCGCCCGCTGGCCCGGGCGCTCGCCATCATCCCCTGGGCGATGCCCGAGGTCGTCGTCGGCATCATGTGGCGGCTCGTCTACAACCCGGACGCGGGGATCCTCAACGAGACCCTGCGCGACCTCGGCCTCGGCGACGGCCGCGACTGGCTCGGCTCACTCGCGACCGCGCTGCCGGCCGTCGTCGTCGTCGGAGTGTGGGCGGGGATGCCGCAGACCACCGTCGCCCTGCTCGCCGGGCTGCAGAACACCCCACGCGAACTGCACGAGGCCGCCGCGGTCGACGGCGCCGGAGCCTGGCGCCGCTTCCGCACGGTCACCTGGCCCGCCCTCAGACCGGTCGCCCTCGCCATCACCGCGCTCAACCTGATCTGGAACCTCAACTCCTTCGCCCTGGTCTACGTGCTGACGGGCGGCGGTCCCGGCGGCCGGACCCGGCTGCCCACGCTCTTCGCCTACGAGGAGGCCTTCCGCTACGGGCAGTTCGGGTACGCGGCGGCGATGGGCTGCGTCCTGGTCGCCGTCGTCTCGGTCCTGCTGGCCGTCTTCCTCGTCGGCCGGCTCCGGGGAGGTGAGCGCAGTTGAGGACCTCGCCCCGCGCCCGCGCGGGCCAGTACGCCGCGCTGCTCGCCTATCTCGTCTTCCTGGCCTTCCCGCTGCTCTGGCTCCTGTCCACGGCGTTCAAACCGCCGCGCGAACTGGCGGACCTGCACCCCACCTGGGTCCCCCGCCACCCCACCCTCGCCAACTTCCGGCAGGCCTTCGACGAACAGCCGCTGCTGCACGCCGCCCTCAACTCCCTGCTGGCCGCGCTCGGTGCCGCGGTGATCGCCGTGCTGATCGGCACGCCGATGGCGTTCGTCATGGCCCGGCGCCGCTCCTGGCTCACCAGGGCGGCCACCGGATGGGTCGTGGTCAGCCAGGCCTTCCCCTTCGTGCTGCTGATCATCCCGCTCTTCCTGGTACTGAAGAACCTGAGGCTGATCGACTCCCTCGCCGGGCTGGTGCTGGTCTACGTGGTGTGGTCGCTGCCGTTCGCGCTGTGGATGCTCACCGGGTACGTCCGCGCCGTGCCGGCCGAGCTGGAGGAGGCGGCGGCCGTCGACGGCGCCGGGCGGCTGCGGACGCTGGTCTCGGTGACGGCGCCGCTGCTCGCCCCGGGGATCGTGGCGACGGCCCTGTTCGCGTTCGTCACCGCGTGGAACGAGTTCTTCTTCGCGCTGGTCCTGCTCAAGACACCGGGAAAGCAGACCCTGCCGGTCGTCCTCACCCACTTCATCGGCGCCGAGGGTGTCGCCGACCTCGGTCCGCTCGCGGCGGCGGCCTTCCTGGCCACACTGCCCTCGCTGCTGGTCTTCGCCCTCATCCAGCGGCGGATCACGGGCGGCATGCTCGCCGGGGCGGTGAAGAGCTGATGCGCGGCCGGCCCTCCTGGATCCTCGCCCTGGTCCTCACCGTTGTGCTCGCCGGCTGCGCGGGCGGTGGTGGGGGCGGTGGCCACGGCCGGATCACCCTGCGCTTCCAGTCCCTGGCCTGGCAGCAGGAGTCCGTGGCGGTCAACAAGGAACTGGTGCGGGAGTGGAACGCCGCCCACCCCGACGTACGGGTCGAGTACGTCCAGGGCAGCTGGGACAGCGTCCACGACCAGTTGCTGACCTCCTTCGAGGGCGGTGAGGCGCCGGACATCATCCACGACGCCTCCGACGACCTCGCCGACTTCGCCTACGGCGGCTACCTCGCCGACCTGACCGGACTGCTGCCCGCACGGCTGAAGACCGGCATACCGCGCCGCAGTTGGGAGACGACCACCTTCGGGCACGGGATCTACGGCGTGCCGTTCCTCCAGGAGCCGCGGGTGCTGATCGCCAACGCGCGGCTGCTGAAGGAGTCGGGCGTGCGGATTCCGACGCCCGCCCGGCCCTGGAGCTGGGACGAGTTCCGGCAGGTGAGCAAGCGGCTGAGCGGCGCGGGCGGATACGGGGTGGCCTGGCCGCTGAAGGAACCCGTCTCCGCCACGCTGAACCTGTCGCTGTCCGCCGGCGGGAGCCTGTTCCACCGCGGCCCCGACGGCCGGGTCACCGTCCGGTTCGAGGCCGCCGACCAGGTGGTGCCGCGCACCCTGCGCGAGCAGGTCGGCACCGACCACAGCGCCTCCCCCTCCACCCTGGGCAGCGGCGGCTCCGACACCCTGCCCGGCTTCTTCGCCGGCAAGTACGCGATGGTGCCGCTCGGGTTCTCCTACCGGCAGCAGATCCGGCAGCAGGCGCCCAAGGGCTTCGCCTGGCAGGTGCTGCCCGCCCCGGCCGGAGCCGACGGACTCGCCCAGGGGGTCAGCCCGCAGACCCTGTCGATCGCCGAGGACAGCCCCCACAAGAAGGAGGCCGCCGCGTTCCTCGACTTCCTCCTCCAGCCGGAGAACATGGTGCGCCTGGCCCTCGGCGACTGGATGCTGCCCACCGGCACCCGCGCGCTGCAGGCCCCCGCCCTGCACCGGACGGCGTACGGCTGGGCCACGGGCACGGCCCTCGTCGCCGGCCTGCGCAGCGCACCCGCGCAGTCCGTGCGGGGGTATCCCGAGTGGAAGGACAAGGTGGCCACACCGGCGTTCCAGGAGTACTACAGCGGAGCGATCGGCCTGGGCGAACTGCGGGAACGCCTGGAGAAGGACGGCAACCTGGTCCTGGCCCGCTATCAGCGCTGAAAAACGCGTTGCACGAGACGTCTCGTCTCGCCTAAGGTCGGGTGCATGACCGCTCCCGCCCACATCGCCATGTTCTCCGCCGCCCTGCACGGCCACGTCAACCCCAGCCTGGAGGTGATCCGCGAACTCGTCGCCCGGGGGCACCGGGTCACGTACGCGATCCCGCCGCTGTTCGCCGAGAAGGTCGCCGAGACCGGCGCCGAACCCAAGCTGTGGAACAGCACCCTGCCTGGACCCGACGCCGACCCGGAGGCGTGGGGGACGACGCTCCTCGACAACGTCGAGCCCTTCCTCGCCGACGCCATGCAGGCGCTCCCGCAGCTCACCGAGGCCTACGAGGGGGACGAGCCCGACCTCGTCCTGCACGACATCACCTCCTACCAGGCCCGCGTCCTCGGTCGCCGCTGGGGCGTACCCGTCATCTCGCTCTCGCCGAACCTGGTCGCCTGGAAGGGGTACGAGCAGGAGATCGCCGAGCCGATGTGGGAGGAGCCGCTGAAGACCGAGCGCGGCCAGGCCTACTACGCCCGCTACGGCGCCTGGCTGGAGGAGAACGGGATCACCGACCACCCCGACGTGTTCGCCGGTCAGCCGGCCCGCTCCCTGGTGCTGATCCCGAAGGCGCTCCAGCCCAACGCCGACCGGGTGGACGAGACGGTCTACACCTTCGTCGGCGCCTGCCAGGGCGACCGCACCGCCGAGGGCGACTGGCAGCGGCCCGCCGGCGCCGAGAAGGTCGTCCTCGTCTCGCTCGGGTCCTCCTTCACCAAGCGGCCGGCCTTCTACCGGGCGTGCGTCGAGGCGTTCGGCGACCTGCCCGGCTGGCACCTGGTGCTCCAGATCGGCCGGCACGTCGACGCCGCCGAGCTGGGCGACGTGCCGGCGAACGTGGAAGTACGGTCGTGGGTACCGCAGTTGGCCGTCCTCCAGCAGGCCGACCTGTTCGTCACGCATGCCGGGGCCGGCGGCAGCCAGGAGGGGCTCGCGACCGCGACGCCGATGATCGCCGTCCCGCAGGCCGTCGACCAGTTCGGCAACGCGGACATGCTCCAGGGGCTCGGCGTCGCCCGGCGCCTGGACACCGAGGAGGCCACCGCCGAGGCGCTGCGCACCGCCGCCCTCGCCCTGGTCGACGACCCCGAGGTGGCGCGGCGGCTGACGGACATCCGGGCCGAGATGGCACAGGAGGGCGGTACGTGCCGCGCGGCCGACCTGATCGAGGCGGAACTGGCGGCGGCCAGGGCGGCCCGGACGGCGTGACGGCGACGGTCCGGCCGCCCGCCCGGTAGCCCGGCAGGACGGCGGCCCGGCAGGACGGCGGCCCGGCGTTCTAAGGTGGACGGATGACGACGTATGCGGCGCTGCTGCGCGGGATCAACGTGGGCGGCAACAGGAAGCTCCCCATGGCCGCGCTGCGCGCGCTGATGCAGGAGACCGGGTACGACGGCGTCCGCACCTACCTCCAGAGCGGCCAGGCCGTCTTCACCACCGGGCACGGTGACGAGGAGTCGATCGCGGCGGAACTCGCCGCCGCGATCGAGCAGCGCTTCGGCCTCGCCGTGGACGTCATCGTGCGCGACCACGCCTATCTGCGGGCCGTCGCCGACGCCTGTCCCTTCCCGGCCGCCGACCTGGAGCCCCGGCAGCTCCACGTCACCTACCTGTCGGCCCCCGCCGACCCGGCCCGCTACGCGCGGATCGACCGGGCCGCCCACCTGCCCGAGGAGTTCCGCCTCGGCGACCGGGCGCTCTACCTGTACGCGCCGGACGGACTCGGCCGCTCCCGGCTCGCCGAGCAACTGGCCAGGCGCCCCGTGCCCAGGGGTCTGATCGCCACGACCCGGAACTGGAACACGGTCCTCAAGCTGGTGGAGATGACGGCAGGGTGACCTTCCGCACGCCGGTGTGCGTGGTGTACGAGGTGATCACCTCCGGGACGGTCAGGCGCGGATCCTCCTTGTAGAGCCGCCGCAGCTCCGCCTCGGTCCGGGCGGCGGCGACCCGGTCCACCAGGGCGATGTCGTCCTCGGTGAGCGAGGCGTCGTCCGAGATCCCGCGGCCCCAGGAGTCCCAGGGCAGCAGCTCGACGCCGTTCAGCGCGGCCAGGTCACGCAGCACGTCGCCGCCGACGAACCACAGCCCGGCGATCCCCTCCAGCCCGATCACGCCGAACCGCCGCGGGTCGGCCCGCCCCGTCCGGCAGGCCCGCCAGGCGTCGGCGGCCACGAGGAAGCGGTCGCGCGGCACGTCGGTCGGATCGAAGTCCAGGCCGTCGTACGTGTGGTGCAACTGAGCGTCGGCGAGCCGCCAACCCCCTTGCGGGGTACGGAACTCCGTGACCCAGTGGTCGGCGTGGTCGCCGCCCTCGAAGTACGTCGCGAAGCCGCAGCGGACGCGGGCGGGCGTCCCCGTGGCCCGCAGCAGCGAGCAGTGCAGCAGGGCGAAGTCGCGGCAGGTGCCCACGAACCGCGTCCCGGGCGGCCGGCGCACGGTGAGCGGCGTGGCGGCGCGTTCGCGCAGCAGGCGCAGGATCTCGCGGACGTACCGGGACTCGGCGTCCTGGTGCAGCCGGTCCGGGGGAATGGCGTAGCCGAAACGCTCGCCCTCGCCCCGGTGGATGACCAGGTCCCGCACGACCCCCGCGAGCAGGCCGGGATCGCGCGGCAGTCCGCTGACGTCGAGGTCCCCCGGATCGCTGTACGGCGTCTGTCTCAGGTGGCAGTCGTCCATGCCGTCCATGCCGTCCATGCCGTCCGTGTCGTCCGTGTCGTCCGTGTCGTCCATGGACGCGACCCTCGGCCTTGACCCTGGGGCAGGGTCAAGGCGGGGGCACGTCAGACCAGGGCGTCCAGCCGGGACAGCTCGTCGGGCGACAGCAGCACTTCGGCCGCGTCCAGGTTCTCCTCCAGGTGGGCGAGCGTGCCCGTGCCGGGCGTCGGGCAGAGCACGGGGGAGTGGTGCAGCAGCCAGGCCAGGGCGATCTGCGCCGGGGACGCCCCGTGCCCGGCGGCGATCTCGGCGCACACCGGGTCCCCGGCCAACTCGCCGTTGCCCAGCGGGAACCACGGCAGGAAGGCGATACCGTGCTCCTCGCACAGCCGCAGCAGCGGCTCACTGGCGCGGTCGAGCAGGTGGTAGCGGTTCTGCACCGAAACCACCTCCGTCAGCTCCAGCGCGGCCGAGAGCTGTTCGGCGGTGACGGTGTCCAGGCCGATGTGCCGGATCTTCCCCTCGCTCCGCAACTGCGCGAGCGTGCCCAGCTGTTCGGCCACCGGCACGGCCGGATCCAGCCGGTGCAGCTGGTACAGGTCGATCCGCTCGCGCCGCAGCCGGCGCAGGCTCGCCTCGCACATCGCCCGCAGCGAGGCCGGCCGCCCGTCCACGTGCCAGGCGTCGTCCCCGGTGCGGACCACCCCGCCCTTGGTGGCGACGACCACCCCCTCCGGGTAGGGGTGCAGCGCCTCGGCCACCAACTCCTCCGCGAGATGAGGACCGTAGTTGTCGGCGGTGTCGATCAGGGTCACCCCGCGCTCCACCGCCCGCCGCAGCACCGCCACCGCGTCCTCGGTGGCACCGCGCGGGCCCCAGTAGCCGGGGCCGGTGAGCTGGGCGGTGCCGTAGCCGAGGCGGCGTACGGGCAGGTCGCCGCCGAGTGTGAAGGTCTGCCAGGGCTGCACGTGGACTCCTGGGTCTCGGGGGAGCTTTGGGTCTGCGGGGGCTGTCGACGGGCGGTGAGCGGCGCATGGGAGGCTGCTCCCATGCGCTACATCATCATCGGGGCAGGGGCGGTCGGCGGTGCGGTCGGGGGGCGGCTCGCGCAGAGCGGGCGCGAGGTGGTGCTGGTGGCACGCGGCGCGCACCTCGCGGCGCTGCGCGCGCACGGGCTGCGGCTGAGGGTCCCGCAGGGCGAGGCGGTGCTCGACCTGCCCGCCGTCGAGGGGCCCGCGGAGCTGGGCCCGCTGCGCGCCGACGACGTGCTCGTCCTGGCCGTCAAGACGCAGGACACCCAGGCGGCGCTCGCGGCCTGGGGGCCGGCGCCGGTCGAGGGCGGCGGCACGGCGGCACAGCGGCTGCCGCTGCTGTGCGCGCAGAACGGGGTGGAGGGGCAGCGGCTCGCGCTGCGCGGCTTCCGCCGGGTCTACGGCGTCTGCGTGTGGCTGCCCGCCACGCACGTCGAACCGGGCGCCGTCTCCGCCGCGGGCACCCCGCTCACCGGCATGCTGCACCTGGGCCGCTACCCGCACGGCACCGACGACACCCTGCGGCGGATCGCCGCCGACCTGGAGTCGGCGCACTTCGAGGCGCCGGTCGTGCCCGACGTGAGCCGCTGGCAGTACGCCAAGCTGCTCGGCAACCTCGCCAACGCGATGGAGGCCGTCAGCGGCCCCCTGGTGAGCGAGGAGGCCGTGGCCCTGTACGCCAGGGTGCGCGCCGAGGGCGAGGCCGTGCTCGCGGCGGCGGGCATCGCCTACGCGAGCGCGGAGGAACAGAGCACCCTGCGCGGCGACAAGATCACCCTGGTTCCGCTGCCCGGCGCGCCGCGCGGCGGCGGCTCCTCGTGGCAGTCCCTCACGCGCGGCACCGGCACCATCGAGGCCGACCACCTCAACGGCGAGATCGTGCTGCTGGGGCGGCTGCACGGCGTACCCGCACCGCTGAACGAACTGCTGCAACGCCTCGCCAACTCCTTCGCCCGAAAGGGCCGGGCCGCCGGGTCGCTGCCGGTGGCGGAACTGGTCCGGCTGGCCGACGAGGTGGAGCAGGAAAACAGCCGCTGATTGGGCCGTGATCGTGCGCCAATGGGCCACTAGCGTCCAGGGCATGACCAGTACCCGTACACATACCGATCCGGGCACCGCGGCCCCCACCCGGGTCGACTTCTACTTCGACCCCGCCTGCCCCTTCGCCTGGATCACCTCACGCTGGCTGCTGGAGGTCGAGCGCGAACGCCCGCTCGACCTCCGGTTCCACGTGATGAGCCTGTTCCTGCACAACACGGGCGACGAACTGCCCGACTGGTACCGCGAACTGGTCGGCAAGTCGATCGGCCCGGTGCGCGTGGCCGTGGCCGCCGCCGAGCGGTACGGCGACGAGAAGGTGCTGCGCGACCTGTACACCGCCTTCGGCACCCGCATCCACGAGCGCGAGGAGACGGACTTCGACGCGGTCGTCACCGGCGCCCTCGCTGAACTCGGGCTCTCCGCCGACCTGGCGGGCGCGGCCCACGACCCGGCGTACGACGACGCCGTGCGCCGCAGCCACGAGGCCGGTGCCGAAGCGGAGTCGGGCGGGTACGTGGGGACGCCGACGATCCACGTCGACGCAGCGGTGTGGTTCGGACCCGTCCTGCGGGCGGTTCCCCGGGGCGCCGAGGCGGCCAGGCTCTTCGACAGCTTCCGGGTCCTGGCCGGACATCCGGACTTCTTCGAACTCAAGCGCACCCGCACGGGAGCGCTGCGCTTCGACTGAACGGAGTCCGGGCCGCCCCCGGCCCGCCCCCGTGTCAGGCGCCGAGGGCCGCGACCAGTGGCAACCGTGCCGCGTCGTACCGTTCGAGCAGCACCCGCGCGACCTCGGGCGCCGGGCCGAGCACATCGGCGAGCACGTCCGCCCCGGCCGCGCCGCGGGCGATGCGGTCCGGCAGGAAACCGGGCGCCAGGACGTACGGCGCGACCGCCACCCGCGCACAGCCCAGCTCCCGCAGTTCCCGCACCGCGTCCTCGGTGCGGGGAAGGGACGCGGAGGCGAACGCAGGCCGCACGGCGCACCAACCGGTACGCCACCACTCCCGCGCGATGTCGGCGATCACTGCGATCGCCTCCGGGTCGGAGGACCCCGCCGAGGCCAGGACGACCCCGGTCGAGGACTTGTCGGCGGGACTCAGCCCCGCCTCGTGCAGCCGGCGTTCCAGGGCCGCCGTCAGCAGCGGCGAGGGCCCCAGCACGTCGGCCTGCCGGACCCGCAGCCCCGGCGGTGCCTGGCGCAGCACCGCCGGGATGTCCGTCTTGGCGTGGAAGGCGCGGGTCAGCAGCAGCGGCAGCGCCACCACGTCCCGGACCCCGTCGGCGGCCAGGGTCTCCAGCACGCCCGGCACGGACGGCACGTCGAAGTCCAGGAAGCCGGTCTCCACCCGCAGCTGCGGACGCACGGCCCGCACCCGCCGCACCAGGGCGTGCACGGTCGCGGCATGCCGCGGATCGCGGCTGCCGTGCGCGACGACCAGGAGGACGGGCTGCGGGGACACGGGCGTTCAGCTCTTCACGAAGAGGCCGCGGCTGCGCAGCACCCACCGCTCCAGCGGACTGAAGATCAGCAGGTCGATGGCGATGCCGACGAACAGGATGAGGACGATGGCCTGGAACACCATGGACATCGAGCTGGCGTTGCGGCCGTTCTCCAGCAGCGCGCCCAGGCCGATGCCGAGGTCCGGCGAGGAGGCGATGATCTCCGCGGCCATCAGCGAGCGCCAGGAGAAGGCCCAGCCCTGCTTCAGACCGGCGAGGTAGCCGGGCAGCGCGGCCGGCAGCACGATGTGCCAGGCCCCGCGCACGCCCGTCGCGCCCATCGTGCGGCCCGCCCGCAGGAACAGCGGCGGCACCTGGTCGATGCCGGAGACCAGGCCGTTGGCGATGGACGGCACCGCGCCGAGCAGGATCACCGCGTACATCATCGAGTTGTCCAGGCCCAGCCAGATCACCGCGGGCGGCACCCAGGCCACCGACGGCAGCGACTGGAGCCCCGACAGCACCGGCCCGATGGCGGCCCGCACGAACTTCACCCGGGCCACCAGCAGGCCCAGCGGGGTGCCGATGGCCAGCGCGAACAGGAAGCCCAGCAGGCCGCGCGAGACGGACGTCCAGATGAAGCCGAGGAGCGTGCCCTGGAGCCAGGCGTCCTTGAACTCGCGGCCCACGTCGGAGGGCGAGGGCAGCTTCGTCGGGTCGTCGACCACGTGGAAGGTGATCAGCGCCTGCCACAGCAGCAGGAGCACCACGGCGGCCGTGATCGGCGGCAGGATCTTGTCGACGAAGGTCCTGCGGAAGGGCGTACGGCCGCTCTGGGTGACCTCCAGCGCGTCGAGTCCCGCCTCCACACCCCCCAGGCCCGCGTCCCGGCCGGTGGCTTCGGCGTCCTGCGCCGACGTCGTCTCAGTGCTGGCCATGGCGGCGGATCTCCCCACGCAGTACTTCGGTGATCTCCAGGGACAGTTCCGCGACGGGCGCGTCCTCGATGCGGCGCGGCTGCGGGATGTCCACCGTCCACTGACGGGCCACCCGCCCCGGCCGCGAGGACAGCAGCACCACGCGCTGCGCGAGCCGTACCGCCTCGCGCACGTTGTGCGTCACGAACAGGACCGAGACACCGGTCTCCTGCCAGATCCGGGTCAGCTCGTCGTGCAGGACGTCGCGGGTGATGGCGTCCAGCGCCGCGAACGGCTCGTCCATCAGCAGCAGGTTGCTCTCCTGGGCGAGCGCGCGGGCCATCGCCACGCGCTGGCGCATGCCGCCCGACAGTTCGTGCACGCGCTTGCCGTACGCGCCCTTCAGCCGGACCAGTTCGAGCAGTTCCTCGGCCCTGCCGCGGCGGTCCTGCTTCGGCACGCCCCGCAGCCGCAGGGCGAGTTCGATGTTCTTGCCCGCGGTCAGCCACGGGAACAGCGCGTGCTCCTGGAACATCAGCGCGGGGCGGCCGTCCGTGGTGATGGCGCCGGCGCTCGGCCGGTCAAGGCCCGCCACCAGGTTCAGCAGCGTGGACTTGCCGCACCCCGAGGCCCCCAGGAGGGTGACGAACTCGCCCGGAGCGACATCGAGGCTGATGTCGTCCAGGACGAGTTGCTGCCCGCCCGGAGCCGCGAAGGACTTCGAGACGTTCTCAAGGCGTGCCGCGTGCTCGACGGCCTCGGGGGCCTTGGCGAGGGTGGTCGTGGCCATGGTCGTCACCTCCTGGGAACTCGTCGGTCAGGGTCTGAGGGCTCTACCGGGCGCCGAGTCCGGCGTCGCTGACAGTGGGCTTGCCCTCCGCCTTCAGGACCTTGTTCAGGAGGGAGAGGTCGTAGATGCCGTCCAGCTTCGGCCGCTGGAGCAGGCCGGCCTTGACGGCGTGCCCGGCCTCGGTGTTCAGGGTCGCGGCCAGCGGGTCGTCAGTGATCCTGATGGACTTCCACGCCGGGTCGAGCACGTCGGCCGGCAGGGCCTTGCCGGAGTCGACCGCCAGTTGCCTGTTGGCGGCCTCCTTCGCCTGGTCCGGGTTGGCGTTGATCCACTTGTTGGTCTCGACGGACGCCTTCAGGACGGCCTCGACCGCCTCGGGGTGGGCCTTGAGGAACTTCTGCGACACGATGACGTTGGTGATGACGAACTTCTTGTCCGGCCACAGCGCGGACTCGTCGAGCAGCACCTTGGCGCCCTCGGCGACCAGCTTGGACGCGGTCGGCTCCGGCACCCAGGCGCCGTCGACGGCACCCGACTTGTAGGCGTCCGGGGTGACCTTGTTGTCGGTGCGGACCACCGACACGTCGCCCTTGCCGCTTGGCGCGTCGACCTTCCAGCCCTGCTCGGCGATCCAGTTGAGGAACGCCACGTCCTGGGTGTTGCCCAACTGGGGCGTGGCGATCTTCTTTCCCTTGACGTCCTTCAGCGACTTGATCTTCGCCGGGTTCACCACGAGCTTGACCCCGCCGGACGCCGAACCGGCGATGATCCGCAGGTTCTTGCCGTCCGACTTGGTGTACCCGTTGATCGCCGGGGACGGGCCGATCCAGCCGATGTCGATGGAGCCGGAGTTCAGGGCCTCGATCTCGGACGGCCCGGCGTTGAAGACCTGGTACTTGGCCTTGGTCGCCCCCAGGGACTTCTGGAAGAAGCCCTTCTGCACGCCCACCAGGGCGGTGGCGTGGGTGACGTTGCCGAAGTACCCGATCTTGACGGAGTCCAGGCCGTCGGTCTTCTGCGCGCCCGCGGCGATCTTCTGGTCGGCGGAGTCGTCCTTGGCGTTGGATCCGTAGCCGCAGGCGGCGAGCGTGAGCAGGGGAAGCGCGGCGGCCACGGCGAGGCCGCGGCGCAGGGCGGTGGAGCGGATGGCAGGCACGGGAGGTGTTCCTCTCGTTGGCCCGGCGGTCACGGTCTCTCAGGTCGTGGCCGGGAGGTCGGCAGGTCTTCGTCTACTGCGCAGGTGGGGGATGAGGGCGCGCATGCGGTGCGCGTACGTCAGCGCACACATCGGGCCACCCCGCCCTGTCCGCTGCCGAGGGCACCGCTGCCGACCCGGCCGCCCTCCTTGGCGAACATCGAGTAGAAATCGCAGGAGTTCATGGTCAGAAGTCCCAGCCGTCCTCGTCGGCGTCACCCTTGACCGGGTCCGGCGCGGCGAACGACTCGCCGACCATGCCCGCGGTCAGCGTGGTGCCGTCGGAGGGGTCGATGAGGATGAACGAGCCGGTACGGCGCGAGTCGGCGTACGAGTCGGCCGGCAGCGGCTCCGCGGTGCGGATCTTCACCCGGCCGATGTCGTTGGCGACGAGCTGCCCGGGGTGCGGGTGCAGGGACAGGTCGTCCAGGGTGAGCCGGGACGGGATGTCCTTGACGATCGCCTTGACCGTGCGGGTGCCGTGCTTGAGCAGCACCCGGTGGCCGACCGTCAGCGGGGCGTCGGCGACGTGGCAGACGGTCGCCTCCACGTCCTGGGTGGTCGCCGGCGCGTCCGCGCTCGGCACGATCAGGTCGCCGCGCGAGACGTCGATGTCGTCCTCCAGCAGCACGGTGACCGACTGGGTCGTCCAGGCCGCGTCGACCGGCACGCCGAGCAGGTCGATGCCGGAGATCCGCGAGGTGCGGCCGGAGGGCAGCACGGTGACCTCCTCCCCGACGCGGAAGGAGCCCGCCGCGATCTGACCGGCGTACCCGCGGTAGTCCGGGTGCTCGGCGGTGCGCGGACGGATCACGTACTGCACGGGCAGCCGCGCGTGGCAGTGCGCCAGGTCGTGGCTGACCGGGACCGTCTCCAGGTGCTCCAGGACGGTCGGGCCGCCGTACCAGTCCATGACGGCGGACGGCTCCACCACGTTGTCGCCGGCGAGCGCCGAGATCGGGATCGCGGTGACCTCGGGTACGCCCAGCTCGGTGGCGTACGCGGTGAACTCCTCGGCGATCGCCGCGAACACCGGCTCCCGGTAGCCGACCAGGTCCATCTTGTTGACGGCGAGGACCACGTGCGGCACCCGCAGCAGCGCGGCGATCGCGGCGTGCCGGCGGGTCTGCTCCACGACGCCGTTGCGGGCGTCGACCAGGATCACCGTCAGCTCGGCGGTGGAGGCGCCGGTGACCATGTTCCGCGTGTACTGCACGTGGCCGGGGGTGTCGGCGAGGATGAACCGGCGGCGCGCGGTGGCGAAGTAGCGGTAGGCCACGTCGATGGTGATGCCCTGCTCGCGCTCGGCCCGCAGGCCGTCGGTGAGCAGCGCCAGGTCCGGGGCGTCCTGGCCGCGGCCGGCCGAGGCGCGCTCCACGGCCTCCAGCTGGTCGGTGAGGACCGACTTGGAGTCGTGCAGCAGCCGGCCGACGAGGGTGGACTTGCCGTCGTCGACGGACCCGGCGGTGGCGAACCGCAGCAGGGTGGTCTCCGACAGCTGCTCGACCGACAGCGGCTCGGTGGGTTCGGTGGTGCTGGTCATGGTTAGAAGTACCCCTCGCGCTTGCGGTCTTCCATCGCGGCCTCGGAGAGCTTGTCGTCGGCGCGGGTGGCACCGCGCTCGGTGAGGCGGGAGGCGGCGATCTCGGTGATCACCTTCTCGATGGTGTCGGCGTCGGAGTCGACCGCCCCGGTGCAGGACATGTCCCCGACCGTGCGGTAGCGGACCTGCCGCTTCTCCACGGTCTCGCCCTCGCGGGGGCCGCCCCACTCGCCCGCGGTCAGCCACATGCCGGCCCGCGCGAAGACCTCACGCTCGTGCGCGAAGTAGATCGCCGGCAGTTCGATGTCCTCCCGGGCGATGTACTGCCACACGTCCAGCTCGGTCCAGTTGGACAGCGGGAAGACGCGGACGTGCTCGCCGGGCGCGTGCCGGCCGTTGTACAGGTTCCACAGCTCGGGGCGCTGGCGGCGCGGGTCCCACTGGGAGAACTCGTCGCGCAGCGAGAACACCCGCTCCTTGGCGCGGGCCTTCTCCTCGTCGCGGCGCCCGCCGCCGAAGACCGCGTCGAACTTCTCCGCCTGGATCTTCTCCGTCAGCGGCAGCGTCTGCAGCGGGTTGCGGGTGCCGTCCGCGCGCTCCTTGAGGACGCCCCGGTCGATGTAGTCCTGCACGGAGGCGACGTGCAGGCGCAGCCCGTGCTCGTCCACCGTCCGGTCCCGGTACTCCAGCACCTCGGGGAAGTTGTGCCCGGTGTCCACGTGCAGCAGGGCGAACGGCACCGGCGCGGGCGCGAACGCCTTCAGCGCCAGGTGCAGCATCAGGATCGAGTCCTTGCCCCCGGAGAACAGGATCACCGGGTTCTCGAACTCGCCCGCCACCTCGCGGAAGATGTGCACCGCCTCGGACTCCAGCGCGTCCAGGTGCGTCAGGGCGTACGGTCCCGCCGTGCCCTCCCCGACCTCGGCGACGGTCGTCGTCATGCCAGTCCCCTTTCGCTGAGCAGCGCGTACACCGACGCCGCGGACTCCTGCACGCTCTGGTGCTGCGACTCGATCCGCAGATCCGGCGTCGCGGGCTCCTCGTACGGGTCGTCGACGCCCGTCAGGCCGGTCAGCTCGCCCGCGGCCTGCTTGGCGTACAGGCCCTTCACGTCGCGCACCGAGCACACCTCGACCGGGGTGGCGACGTGCACCTCGACGTACGCCGTGCCGTTCCCCTCGTGCCGCTTGCGGACCGCGTCCCGGCTGTCCGCGTACGGCGCGATCACCGGGACCAGCGCGAGGACGCCGTTGCGGGCGAGCAGTTCGGCGACGAAACCGATCCGCTGCACGTTGGTGTGCCGGTCCTCGCGGCTGAAGCCGAGGCCCGCCGAGATGAACTCGCGGATCTCGTCGCCGTCGAGCACCTCGGTGCGGTGGCCCTCCTCGCGGAGCCGGCCCGCCAGCTCGTGCGCGATGGTGGTCTTGCCGGCGCTCGGCAGACCCGTGAGCCAGACGGTGGCTCCGGTCGTCACGTGGTTCTCCTGTATGTGTGTCATGGTCAGCCGTGCAGCCCGCACTCGGTCTTGGCCCGGCCCGCCCAGCGGCCGGCCCGCGCGTCCTCGCCCTCCAGCAGCCGCCGGGTGCAGGGCGCGCAGCCGACGGAGCCGTAGCCGTCCGTCAGCAGCGGGTTGGTGAGGACGCCGTGTTCGCTGACGTAGGCGTCCACGTCGTCCTGCGTCCAGCGGGCGATCGGGGAGACCTTGACCTTCTGCCGTTTCTCGTCCCAGCCGACCACCGGGGTGTTCGCCCGGGTCGGGGACTCGTCGCGGCGCAGCCCGGTGGCCCACGCCCGGTAGCCGGTCAGGCCTTCCTGGAGCGGTCGTACCTTGCGCAGCGCGCAGCACAGGTCGGGGTCGCGGTCGTGCAGTTTCGGGCCGTACTCGGCGTCCTGCTCGGCCACCGTCTGCCGCGGCGTCAGGGTGATGACGTTGACGTCCATCACGGCCTCGACGGCGTCGCGGGTGCCGATGGTCTCCGGGAAGTGGTAGCCGGTGTCGAGGAACACCACGTCCACGCCGGGCATCGCGCGGGAGGCGAGGTGGGCGACCACCGCGTCCTCCATGGAGGAGGTCACGCAGAACCGCTTGCCGAAGGTGTCGGCCGCCCACTGGAGGATCTCCAGCGCGGAGGCGTCCTCCAGATCGCGGCCGGCCTGCTCGGCCAGCTCTTTCAACTCCTCGGCAGAGCGCTCTTGCTGAGTCGTCGTCATGTCCGCTCGTCCCCTCCGTCGTCGCCCGTCTGCCTGAGCCCACGGGCCAGCAGCCCGCGGAACTTCAGCTGGAAGCCCCGGTTGCACGCCGCGCACTCCCACATTCCGTGGCCCTCCTCACCCGGGCGCAGGTCCTCCTCGCCGCAGTAGGGGCAGTAGAACGGCGCCGCACGCTCGCTCACGACAGCGCCTCGTCCGACGCGCGCGCCGCCCAGACGGCGAAGCGCTCGCCGTCCTCGCGCTCCGCCTGGAAGCGCGTGAGGAGCCGCTCGATGTAGTCGGGCAGTTCGGCGGAGGTCACCTTCAGGCCGCGGACCTTGCGGCCGAAGGACGGCTCGAGACCGAGGGCGCCGCCCAGGTGGACCTGGTAGCCCTCGACCTGCCGGCCCTCGGTGTCGGTGACCAGCTGGCCCTTGAGACCGATGTCCGCGGTCTGGATGCGGGCGCAGGCGTTGGGGCAGCCGTTGAGGTTGATGGTGAGCGGCTCGTCGAAGTCGGGCAGCCGGCGCTCCAGTTCGTCGATGAGCTCGCTGCCGCGCTCCTTGGTCTCCACGATGGCGATCTTGCAGAACTCGATGCCCGTGCAGGCCATCGTGCCGCGGCGGAACGGAGTGGGGCTGACCCTGAGGTCCAGCGCCTCCAGGCCGTCGACCAGCGAGTCGACCCGGTCCTCGGGGACGTCGAGGACGATCATCTTCTGCTCGACGGTGGTGGAGACCCGTCCCGAGCCGTGCTCCTCGGCCAGCGCGGCGACCTTGGTGAGCAGCGAGCCGTCCATCCGGCCCACCCGCGGGGCGAAACCGACGTAGAAGCGGCCGTCCTTCTGCCGGTGCACGCCGATGTGGTCGCGCCACGCCTGGGCGGGCATCTCGGGCGCGGGCCCGTCGGTCAGCTTGCGTCCCAGGTACTCGTCCTCCAGCACCTGGCGGAACTTCTCCGCGCCCCAGTCGGCGACCAGGAACTTCAGCCGGGCCCGGTTGCGCAGCCGCCGGTAGCCGTAGTCCCGGAAGATCGAGGTGACGCCCTCCCAGACGTCCGGCACCTCGGCCTCCGGCACCCAGGCGCCCAGCCGCACGCCGAACCGGGGGTTGGTGGACAGGCCGCCGCCGACCCACAGGTCGAAACCGGGGCCGTGTTCGGGGTGGACCACGCCGACGAAGGAGATGTCGTTGATCTCGTGCGCCACGTCGAGCAGCGGGGAGCCGGAGACGGCCGTCTTGAACTTGCGCGGCAGGTTGGAGAAGCGCGGGTCGCCGATGAAGCGGCGGGCGATCTCGTCCAGCGCGGCCGAGCCGTCGATGATCTCGTCCTCGGCGACGCCCGCGACCGGGGAGCCGAGCATGCCGCGCGGGCAGTCGCCGCACGCCTCGGTGGTGGACAGGCCGACGGACTCCAGGCGCTCCCAGATGGCGGGCACGTCCTCGATGCGCACCCAGTGGAACTGGATGTTCTGCCGGTCGGTGATGTCGGCGGTGCCCCGCGCGTACGTCTCCGAGACCTCGCCGATCGCGCGCAGTTGCTCGGTGGTGAGCCGTCCGCCGGTGATGCGGACGCGCATCATGAAGTACTCGTCCTCCAGCTCCTCGGGCTCCAGCAGGCCGGTGCGCCCGCCGTCGATCCCGGGGCGGCGCTGGGTGTACAGACCCCACCAGCGGAAACGTCCCCGCAGGTCATTGGGGTCGATGGCGTGGAAACCGCGCTTGGAGTAGATCGTCTCAATGCGTGTCCGCACATTGAGACCGTCGTCGTCCTTCTTGAGCTGTTCGTTGCCGTTGAGCGGGGTCAGGTGCCCCACGGCCCACTGTCCCTCGCCACGGTGACGGCTCACCTTGCGGCGGGGCGCGACGGAGTTCTGCGAAGAGGCGGCGGCCATGGTCGATACGTCCTTCGGGACAGCGGGGTATGCGGCTCTGACCTGCGCGGATGCGGGCGCATGGGCAGACAGGCAGGCGGGCGCGTCGTTGCGCGGAGGAGGGGGAGGCAGAAGATCCGGGTGGTGCTGAGCCCGTGGCCTCAGGCCACTGCGGGCGAGTCAGCTCGCCGGACAGATGGCGCTGGACATGCGGCCGTGGTCGACGTGCCGTCGGCTCACCAAGGCGGTTCCAGTTCCAGACATGACGGCAGCGTGGCACGGCGATCTGGACACAGTCCACCTTTGTCCAAAGTGCGGACACCCTTGTCCCGGGATGCGGGACAAGGGTGTCGTCGGACAGGTGGGGGAAAGCGGTTGCCCCTGCCCGGAACAGGCCGGGGGCGCCGCCCGGAACAGGCCGGGGGGCGCCGGGCGGATCAGGCCGGGAAGGCGCCGGGCCAAGGACCCGGAGTGGCCACCTCCGCCTCCTCCTCGACCTTGGTGTCGAAGAGCTTGAACCCGCGGCGCCGGTAGTTGTCCATCGCGTGCTCGCCGTCCTTGCTGCAGGTGTGCAGCCACACCCGCTTCGTCGGCGCGAGACCCGGCCGGCGGTCGGCGAGGTCCCAGGCGCGGGCGGCACCGTACGACAGCAGGTACCCGCCGATCCGCCGGCCGCGGAAGGCGGGGATCAGCCCGAAGTAGACGATCTCGACCACCCCGTCGTCCTGCGCCTCCAGTTCGACGTATCCCGCGGGCGTGCCCCGGTCGTACGCCACCCACGTCTCGACCCCAGGACGCTCCAGGTACGCGCGCCACCGGTCGTACGACCAGCCGAGCCGGTCCGTCCAGCGGATGTCGCCGCCCACCGACGCGTACAGGAACCGGCTGAACTCGGGCGAGGGCACCTCGGAGCGGACGACCCGGACGTCCCCCTCGGGCGCGGTGGCCGGCAGGAGGTCGGCCGGGGCGCTCTGCTCCAGGGACCAGGTGGTCACGGCGATGTTCGTCATGGCGGCCAGGGAATCATCCGGCCGGGGTTCCTGTCGATCGAGGCGGTGTGCGGTCGATCGAGGGGCTGGTGCTGGTAGAGGGCCTGCTGCCGGTCGAGGAGAGGGTCGCGCCCAGGGGGTTCTGGCCGGGCGCAGGCGCGGTCGGACGACAGGGCCTGGGGCCCTAGTGCAGTTCGTGTTCGAGGGAGGACAGGGGGACCGCGAACAGGGTGCGTCCGGAGACGGACCACAGTTCGCCGGTCTGCGGCACGTAGGACAGGGAACCGGTGCCGTCGCCCCAGCAGCGGTGCGTGTCGCCCGACGCCCCGCACTCCGTGGCCTCGGCGCCGTTCACGTCCTGCCGCCACAGCGTGCCGTGGCCGCCCCGCTTCCCGGCCGTCCGGCCCAGGTACCAGTCGGTGTGGCCGGAGGGGCCCGTGCGGTGCGAGAGCACGCCCCGCACGCCGTTCGCCTCGGTCTCGTACGCCTCGCCCGCCGTCACGGTGCCGGAGGAGTCCGCGGCCAGGAGCCCGGCGCGCGCAGGGTCCGTGCTGAAGGGGTAGCGCCACAGGCGGGTGTGGCGGTCGCCGTCCGCGGCCGCCGTCTCGCTCGCGACCAGGCTGTCCGGCACGGAACTGGCGTCGAGGGAGAGACCGGTGGGACAGGGGGGCGCGGCACCGGCCGGGCCGGACGTACGGCCTGCCGCGGACGTGGTGCCCGAACCGCTCGCGGCCCTGCCCGTGCCGCCCGCGTCCGCCGTCCGGTCGCAGCTGCCCTCCGCCGGGCGGTAGGAGGCCACCGCCGGGAGGACCCAGCGGTAGCCGTGCGCGGACCAGCCGCCCGGGACCCGGCCGACCGCGTCGGCGGCGACGGTGGCCCGCTGGATGCGGCGCAGGTCGTAGACGTACAGCGCGTCGCGCTCGCCGTCCGAGGTGGTCACGAGCAGTTTGTCCTGGTACCGGACCATGCCCGAGACGCGGGACGCGAGCGCGCGGTAGTCGCGTCCGTCGGCGACCGGGACGGTCAGCAGCGCCCAGGTGTAGGTGAGGCGGGCCGGGTCGTCGGCGTCCACGAACGCCACCCGGGCCAGCCGCCCCCGCCCGGTGTCGTCGCCGCGGTGGGTCCAGCCGGAGAGGATCAGCCGGTGCGTGCCCCAGCGGCCGTCGCCCCCGGCGTCCCCCGAGGCGGCCACGGACTCCGGGCGCCACGCGTGGGTGGCCGCGTCCTCGGTGTCCCAGCAGTACGCGCGGGTGGCCGCCGGTTCGACGGGCAGGGCCTTCTTCTCCTCGCCCGTGCAGTCGGCGGCGTCGCGCAGGTTGCGGTCGGTGTCGCTCAGCACCGTACCGGCGTCGACCGGGCGGCCCATGGACGCGGCGAGCCGGTCCAGGGAGCGGGCGGGCACGGGCTGCTCGGTGAGTTTCAGCCCGCCCAGTTCGCCGGCCGAGGTGAGCGGCTGGAGAGCGCCGGGGTCGTCGGTGACCGTGGCCTGCGAGGCGCTGATCAGGGTGGCGGTGGCGGTCAGCGCCAGTCCGGCCCCGGCCAGGACCGCGCGCAGCGCCCTGCCCCGCCTGCGCCGACGGTGTCGCCCGCGTTGCCTCATCCAACCCCCTTGGTCCAGGGCTCGGCCCGCCTCCGGGACGCCCGCCGTCCGGGCGGGTCAACTGCGCCGCGCGATCCGAGCGTTGAGCAAGGAGCGGATGGGGCGACCCACAGTGATGCTACGGCAGTTGGGCGTGCCGTAGGGCGAAGACCCTGTAAACGTGGGTGAGATGTGAGGTCGCGCGGGTCCGCGTACCTGGGGCGCGCGGTCCCGCGGAACGGGCGCACAGCGGCTTTCGCGCGCGCTCCTCTCGCGCGCTCCCTCCCCTTCGACGCGCGGTCCTTCGAGGCACGGCGCCGCACGGCGCGGTGCCTCCAAGGCGCGGTCTCTTCAGGGCACGGTGCCTTCAGGGCGCGGTCTCTTCAGGGCACGGTGCCTTCAGGGCGCGGCCTCTTCAAGGCACGGTGGTCGGCGCCGGCCGCCCCCGGCGCACCGACGGGGCCGCCGAGTGCGGCAGCAGGTCGCGGGGGTCGGCCGGGAACAGCACCTGGACCTCGGCGTCCTCGCGGAAGCGGTACGGCCGGTGTTCGAGCAGCGGCCCCAAGTACCGGCGCACGCGCGACATCTCCGCCCGGACGGTGACCGTGCGGGACGGGTCCCCGAACACCTCCACGGCCAGGCCGGCGGCGCTGCGGCCGGCCCGGTGCACGGCGAGGAGGCACAGGAGTTCCGCGTGGCGCGGGCTCAGTTCGCGCGCCCAGGTGCCGGCGCCGCCCGAGACGGCGACCGACCAGCGGCGCGGACGGGACAGGTCCAGGACGATGCGGGCGTCGCCGTGCGGGGCGGCCTCCCCGCCCGCCCGCAGCAGCCAGCCGCCGGCCAGCGGCTCCAGCGAGCACAGCCCGACCGCCGGCAGCCGACGCCGGCCGGGCGTACAGGACGCGGGCAGGGAGATCCGCGCGGTGTACGGCATCCCGGTCACCGCCGCCGTCCAGCCGTCCCGGTCCACCACCGCGGCCGGGCCACGCAACCGGGCCAGCACCGGAGCGGCCACCGCGCGCAGCCGTTCCAGCGAGGCCGGATGCGTCTCCCGCGGCCCGGCCTCGGCCAGTCTGGCCACGGAGTCCACCCAGGCCAGCGTGGTGGGGTGCATGCTCTCCAGCGGTCCACTGGCGTCCACCACACCGATCAGCCGGCCGTCGCGCGGATCGGTGACGGGCGCCCCGGTGCAGGTCCAAGTGGTGTGCGAGCGCACGAAGTGCTCCGAGGCGAAGACCTGTACGGGCCGGCGCACCACCGCCGGAGTGCCGATCCCGTTGGTGCCGACGACGTCCTCCCGCCAGTCGGCGCCGAGTTCGAACCCGAGTCCGTCGGCCTTGCGCAGCACCGACGCGTGCCCCTCGCGCCACAGCACCCGCCCATCCTCGTCGGCGACCACCACGATGTGCCGCGCCGCGTCCGCGACCGACAGCAGCCCCTCGCGCAGCACCGGCAGGACGTGCCGCAGCGCGGAGGTCTCCCGGCGCCGCTCCACCTCGTCGTGGGGCAGCAGCCCCGAGCGGAAGTCGTGCTCGGGTTCGACGCCGCTGCGCAGCATCCGTTCCCAGGACTGGCCGATCACCGGTCGCGGGGCCACGCGGGTGCGCCGGCCGGCCAGTGTCCCGGAGCGCACCTCGCTGAGCAGGTGCGCCGCTCCCGCCGCGTCGACGGCGGCGAGCCGCGCCACGTTCACCGGCGCCTGTGCCACTGGGTCCTCCCGCCGGCAAGGGGCTACTGGCAACCGGTTGCCCCCGAGCGTTTCGGCCGCGCGCCGGCGCGCTCCTCGACTCCGCCCGGCTCTGCGGGGCTGTTCACGGCTGTCCGGTTCATAGTGCCGCCCGCCGCCATGGGAGGGGCCCGCTCCGGCCACCCCGGACGGCCCGTCGCAACCCTCTGCAACCCTGGCGCACCGCGCCGCGCCGCGCCGCTCGAGACTTGTCCTGTGCCGCCCTGCGCGGCGCCCGTGGCCTGCGACGGGCCGACGGCGGGGGTGGTGCCGTGTCGGCGCAGCACCACCCTCGTGGGGTGTCCGAAAAGCACCGCGGAACCAGGGCGACCGCCCGCCACGGACGCCCGCAGCCCGGCCACCGGCCGCCGGTCACCAGCCGCCGGCCACCGGCCGTCCGCGAGTCGACAGTCGGCCATCGGCCACCGGCCGTCCGCGAGTCGGCAGTCGGCCATCGGCCATCGGCCGCCGGCCACCGGCCGTCCGCGAGTCGACGCCGGGCCGTCGGTGGATCGGTGGATCGGCGGATCGGCGCTCGACCACCGGTCGCTCGGCGAGCCGGCGCCCGGCCACCGCTCACGCGCAGCGCCGCCTCTCAGGACCTCTCAGGGCCCCTCAGGACACCGGGCGGGCGCGTTCCACCAGCGACGCCAGGTCCAGGGTGTGCGGCAGGGTGCCGAAGGCCGCGCCGTGGTCGCCGCCCAGCCGGGAGGCGCAGAAGACGTCGGCGACCTCGGGCGGCGCGTGGCGCACCAGCAGCGCGCCCTGGAGGACCAGCGCCAGCCGCTCCACCAGGCGGCGGGCACGTGCCTCGACGCCCTCCAGGTCGGCGAGTTCGGTGAGCAGGTCCTTGATCGCGGCGTCGAGCCGGTGGTCGGCACCGCGGGCCAGGCCCACCTCCCGCAGATAGGCGTCGAGTGCCTGCGGCTCGCGGCGCAGCGCGCGCAGCACGTCGAGGGCCTGGACGTTGCCCGCGCCCTCCCAGACGGAGTTGAGCGGCGACTCCCGCACCAGGCGGGGCAGCCCGGACTCCTCGACGTACCCGTTGCCGCCCAGGCACTCCGCGGCCTCCACCACGAGTGGCGCGCAGCGTTTGGTCACCCAGTACTTGGCGGCCGGTACCGCGATCCGCAGCAGCGCGCGCTCCGTCTCGCCGCCGTCGTCCCAGGCCGCCGCGAGCCGCAGCACCAGTGTGGTCGCCGCCTCCGACTCCAGCGCCAGGTCGGCGAGGACGTTGCGCATCAGCGGCTTGTCGAGGAGCGGCCCGCCGAACGCCTCCCGGTGGGTGCAGTGGTGCACCGCCTGCGCCACGGCCTGCCGCATCAGCCCCGCCGAGCCGAGCGCGCAGTCCAGCCGGGTCGCCGCCACCATCTCGATGATGGTGGGCACCCCGCGCCCCTCCTCACCGACCCGGCGCGCCCAGGTCCCGGCGAACTCGACCTCCGCCGAGGCGTTCGACCGGTTGCCCAGTTTGTCCTTCAGGCGCTGGATCAGGAACACGTTGCGGGTGCCGTCCGCCAGCACGCGCGGGACGAGGAAGCAGGTCAGCCCGCCCGGGGCCTGGGCGAGGACCAGGAAGCCGTCCGACATCGGCGCCGAGCAGAACCACTTGTGCCCGGTCAGCGCGTACGTGCCGTCCTCGGCGAGCGGACGCGCGGCCGTGGTGTTCGCCCGTACGTCGCTGCCGCCCTGCTTCTCCGTCATGCCCATCCCGAACAGGGCGCCGGCCTTCAGGTGCGCGGGCCGCAGGTCCCGGTCGTAGACCATGGACGTCAGCCGGGGCTCCCACTCGGCCGCCAGCTCCGGGTCGGCGCGCAGGGCGGGCACCGCCGCGTGGGTCATGGAGAGCGGGCAGCCGTTGCCCGCCTCGACCTGTGTCCACACGAGGAAGCCCGCCGCGCGCCGCACATGCCCGGCCGGGCGGGTCCAGGCGGCGGTGAGACCGGCCGAGACGCCCTTGCCGAGCAGCCGGTGCCAGGCCGGGTGGAAGTCGACCTCGTCGATCCGGTGGCCGTAGCGGTCGTGGGTGCGCAGCCGGGGCGGGTTCTCGTTCGCCTGAGCGCCCCACTCCTGGAGCTGGGCCGAGCCCGCGGCCCGCCCGAGCGCGGACAGCTCGCCGCGGACCTCGTCGAGCAGGCCGGTTCCGGCGTCGACGTGCCGTGCGACCGCCTCGGTCAGCGCCCGGTCGGCGGCGAAGACGTCGTAGCCGACCAGCGGGGGCACCTGGTTGGTCACGGAGTGAGTGCTGGCTGCCATGGCACGGAACCTACCCGCGCCGCGGCACCCGCCACCACACCGGCGGCACCCGCCACCACACCGGCGGCGGCGATCCCCGCACGGCGGTGGCGGTCCCCGCACGGCGTTGGCGGTCCCCGTGCCGCCCCGGTGGACGGCGATCTCCGTGATGCCCCGGTGATGAGGGCGACAGGGCAGGACAGGGATACCTTTGGGTCGTGCAGCCAGCCAGTGAAACCCCCGACAGGCCGACCGGCCGCTTCAACCGGGCCCGTGCCCTCTACCGGAACGTCTCCAAGCGCAGGACCGCCTGGCTGCTGCTCAAGGACACCGTCAACTCGTGCATGGAGTACCGCATCCTCGGCCTCGCCGCCGAGGCCGCGTTCTTCACCCTGCTCTCCGTGCCGCCGCTGCTGCTCAGCCTCATCGCCCTGCTCTTCTACGTCGACTCCTGGACCGGCGCGCACACCATCGCCAGTCTGGAGCGCAACATCATGGACGCCTCCCGGACGGTCCTGTCCGACCAGGGCGTCAAGGAGATCACCCAGCCGATCCTGCGGGACGTGATGCAGGGCGGCCGGCCGGACATCATCTCCATCGGGTTCGTGTTCGCGCTGTGGTCGGGCTCGCGCGCGGTGAACGTCTTCATCGACACCATCACCGTGATGTACGGCCTCGACGGCGTGCGCGGCATCGTCAGGACCCGGCTGATGGCCTTCCTGCTCTTCGTGGTCGCGCTGCTGATCGGCTCCATCGCGCTGCCGCTGATGGTGGCGGGACCGGACGCGGTGGTCCGCGTCGTGCCGTGGTCGACGACCGTCGTGCAGGTGCTGTACTGGCCGGTGGTCATCGTGCTGTCCGTCGCCTTCCTGACCACGCTCTACCACGTGTCCGTGCCCGTGCGATCCCCGTGGATCGAGGACGTGCCCGGCGCGCTGGTCGCCCTGGCCATGTGGGTGGTGTGCAGTTTCGTGCTGCGCATCTACCTGACCAGCACCGTCGAGGGCCCCACCATCTACGGCTCGCTGGCCGCGCCGGTCGCCGTGCTGCTGTGGATCGGTGTGTCCGCGTTCGCCGTGCTCGTGGGGGCCGCGGTCAACGCCGCCATCGACCGGGTCTGGCCGGCCGCCGCGACCGCCGCGGCCCGTGCCGCCAACGAACGGGTGCGCGAGGCGCAGATCGCCGAGTACGTCGCGCGGGCCGCCGCCGTCCGGGTGGCGGCCCCGGGCGCCTTCGACGACTTCGACGACGCCGACGACGGCACGGACTGCGCCGACATGCCGTCCGAGTTCCCCGAGCGCTGGTCGCGTTTCCTGCCCCCCGAGGACGTGACCGCGCGCCTGCGGGCCCATGCGAAGAGCGCCCAGGCGCGCGGCCCGCACAAGGAGGAGCAGAAGGAGAACGGGAACGGATCGGCGCCGGACGCGTGAGTGCCGTCAGGCGCCGGCCCCAGCGTCAGGACTCCTTCCACACTCCGGCCGCCGCCGCCTGTCGCGCGAAGTCGGCGAAGTCCCGGGGCTCGCGTCCGAGCACCTGCCGCACCCCGTCGGACAGGTAGGAGTTCCGCCCGTCCAGCAGCGTCTCGAACAGTTCGACCAGGAACTCCGCCTCCTCGGCCGGCACCCCGAACCCGGCCAGCGCCTGCCCGTACGCCCGCGCCGGCACCGGCCGGTACGCCAGCGCGCGCCCTGCCGCCGCGGCGGCCTCCGCGACCGCGTCGCCGAACGTCAGCAGCCGCGGCCCGGACACCTCGATCACCTGGCCGGCGTACCGGTCGCCCGAGGTCAGCGCGGCCACCACGACGTCCGCGACGTCCCGCACGTCGACGAACGGCTCGCGCACGTCCCCGGCCGGGAACACCAGTTCGCCGCTCTGCCGCAGCTCCTCCACCAGCGGCCCCTCGCTGAGGTTCTGCGCGAACCACGCGGCCCGCACCACCGTCCAGCGCGCCCCCGACGCGCGCAGCGCCTCCTCGGTGGGCAGCGCCTGCTCCTCGCCCCGCGCCGACAGCAGCACCAGCCGCCGCACGCCGAGCGCGACCGCCTCGCGGGCGAGCCGCCCGACCGTGTCCGCCGCGTCCGGCGCGCCGACGTCCGAGGGGTACACCAGGTAGGCCGCGTCCGCGCCGCGCAGTACCGGCGCCCACGTCGTCGCGTCCCGCCAGTCGAAGCCCCGCGCCCGGGACGCCGCCCGCACCGTCAGCCCCGCCGCCGTGGCCGCCGCGGCGACCCTGCTCCCCGTACGGCCCGACGCGCCGGTCACCACCACGGTCATCGCCCGTGCCGCCCGCCCGCCGGTCCGCGTGCCCTGCGTCTCTCGCGTGTTCTGTGTCATGAAATGCAGTCAACTGCCGTGCCCCGTACGAGGACCATCGCTGATCCGCGCACGCGCATAAGCGCGCGTCCAGCCCGCGTCTACGCTGTCCCCATGGACGCACTCGCAGGTCTGCTGGAGGGCCCACGCGCGCGCGGCGCCTTCATGATCCGCGCCTGCCTCGATCCGCCGTGGGCGGTACGTGTGGAGGACGAGGCCCCGCTCACGGTGATGCTGATGGCCCGCGGCGGCGCCTGGATCGTGCCCGACGACGGGGAGAAGGTGCGGATCGGCCCCGGCGACCTGGCCGTCGCGCGCGGTCCCGACCCGTACACGTGCGCCGACGACCCCGGTACGGCCCCGCAGGCGCTGATCCTGCCGGGCGGCGAGTGCAGCTACCCCGACGGCCGCTCCCTGAACGGCTCCATGGATCTCGGCGTGCGCACCTGGGGCGACCGGCTCGACGGCGGGACGGTGATGCTGATCGGGACATACCTCATGAAGGGCGAGATCAGCAACCGGCTGCTGGACGCGCTGCCGCCGCTGCTCACGCTGACCTCCGACGTGTGGCAGTGCCCGCTCACGCCGCTGCTGGCCGAGGAGATCGTACGGGAGGCACCGGGGCAGGAGGTCGTCCTCGACCGCCTCCTCGACCTGCTGGTCATCGCGGCGCTGCGGGCCTGGTTCGCCCGGCCGGACGCGGCGGCGCCCGCCTGGTACGGGGCGCTCGCGGACCCGGTCGTCGGCCCGGTGCTGCGCCTGGTCCAGGACGACCCGGCGCACCCGTGGACCGTCGCCGCCCTCGCCGCCGAGGCCGGGGTCTCCCGGGCCGCGCTGGCCCGCCGCTTCACCGCGCTGGTGGGGGAGCCGCCGATGACGTACCTCACGAACTGGCGGCTGGCCCTGGCCGCCGACCGGCTGCGCGACACCGACGAGACCATCGCCGCCGTCGCCCGCCAGGTCGGCTACGGCAGCGCCTTCGCGCTCTCCACCGCCTTCAAACGCTCCTACGGCGTCAGCCCGCAGGAACACCGGACGCGGGCGGCGCACCACGGCGGACGAGCGGAGTGAGCGAGGCGACCGGGGCGAGCGGGGCGGGCGCGGCGGACCGTGCGCGCGGGGCTCGGACGGACCCCGCCCACGTGGCCACGGCACCGGGCGGGTACGCCGAACGGGCCGCCCGGCTGCCCGGCGCGGTGGTGTGGGCGAAGGCCCCGCCGGCCGGCGGCGCCGGGGCGGGGCTCGTCCTGCCCGACGGCTGCATGGACCTGCTGTGGAGCGAGGGCCGGCTGCTGGTCGCCGGGCCCGACACGCGGGCGTACGCCCCCGGTGGGCCACCCGCCCACTGGGCGGGCCTGCGGTTCTTCCCCGGCACCGCGCCCGCCTGTCTCGGCGTGCCCGCGCACGAGGTGCGCGACCGGCGGGTCGACCTGGCCGACCTGTGGCCCGCCCCGGCGGTGCGGCGGCTGCGCGCTCGCCTGGAGGCGGCGCGGGACCCGGCCGCCGTCCTGGAGGAGGTGGCCCTGGAACGGGCGGAGCGGGCCGGAGGGCCCGACCCGCTGCTGCGGCACCTGGTCGCGGCCCTGGACGCGGGCCGTCCGGTCGCCGCGACCGCCGACGAACTCGGGCTCGGCGCCCGCCGGCTGCACCGCCGCTCCCTGGCCGCCTTCGGCTACGGACCCAAGACGCTGGCCCGGGTGCTGCGGATGCAGCGGGCCCTCGCGCTGGCCCGCGGCGGGGTGCCGTTCGCGCAGACGGCGGTCCGGGCCGGCTACGCCGACCAGGCCCACCTGTCCCGGGACGTACGGGCGTTGTGCGGCAGGACGCCCGGTGAGCTACTGCGCCTCGGCGGGTAGCGGCGCGAACAGGTCGACGCCGTTGCCGTCCGGGTCGTGCACGACCGCGTACCGCATCCCCCAGAACGCGTCCCACGGCTTCAGTTCCCCGTGGTGGCCCGTGCCGACCAGATCCTCGTAGAGGGAGTCCACCTCGGCCGGTGTGCCGCAGTGGAAGGCCAGCGTCGTGCGCCCGCCCCCGGCCGGCGGCCGCCACCCGGGGTGGAAGGAGCGGACGGTGTCCTCGGTGTCCAGCGCGAGGGTCAGGCCGCCGGGCAACTCGGCCTCGGCGTGGGGCTGTTGTTCGGCACCGTCGGGGAAGACGAGCCCGAGGCGGCGGTAGAAGGCGAGCGAGGCGGCCAGGTCGGAGGTGACCAGCCCGACCATGGCGAATCGTGGAGTCATGCGGCCACGGTAGGCACGGCCCCGGCCGGTGGTCTTGAAGAAAACGGACAGCCGCCGCGTCGCCCCGGTGCCCGACACGCCGATCAGTGACGTTTCTCCGGTGAAGGCGTTCCGCCGTCCGGGTGAGTAAAGGGCATCTCAAGTACCGATCCCGGCATGGTCTAGGGAACCTTTTGTCTCGGTAAAGGGCCGCATGTCGCCGACCACCGGCACCGGCCGCCCCTCTGGGCGCCGTGCGCGCCCGAACCCCCCACCAGAGGAGTCACGTTGACCTACGGCAAGAAGCTGCGCGAACAGGTCGCCGGGCCGGGGACCACCCCGCTGATCGGTGTCTACGACATGTACTCGGCGTCGATCGCCGCCGAGCACTACGACGGCATGTTCGTCTCCGGATTCGGGTTCGCCGCGTCCTACTACGGGCTGCCGGACATCGGGTTCATCGCCTGGCCGGACATGGTGGCGTTCGTCCAGCGGCTGCGGGGCGCCTTCCCCGCGCACCACCTGCTGGTGGACATCGACGACGGCTACGTCGACCCCGAGGTCGCCTGCCACGTGGTGGAGGGGCTGGAGCGCATCGGCGCCTCCGGGGTGATCCTCGAGGACCAGAAGCGGCCCCGCCGCTGCGGGCACGCCGACGGCAAGCAGGTGCTGCCGCTCGACGAGTACCTCGCCAAGCTGGAGCAGGTGCTGGCCACCCGGCAGGACCTGGTCGTCGTGGCCCGTACCGACGCCACCGACGAGGCTGACATCCTGCACCGGGCCAAGGCGCTCGCGGCCACCGACGCCGACGTGATCCTCGTCGACGGCATCCGCAGCGTGGACTGGATCCGCCGGGTACGCGAGGTGGTGGGCGGCAAGCCGCTGCTGTTCAACCAGATCGCCGGCGGCAAGTCGCCGCGGCTCTCGCTGAGCGAACTGTCCGAACTGGGCGTGGACGTCGCGATCTACAGCACCCCGTGCCTGTTCGCCGCGCACGAGGCGATGGACACCGCGCTCGCCGAACTGCGGCGCGCGGACGGCCGGCTGCCCGAGGTGGACGCGGCCGGTGGCGTCGGCGTGCGGGCGGCGACCAGCCTGCTGGAGCGCAACATGGCCCACCGGCGGCCCG
The DNA here is from genome assembly GCF_040641015.1 of Streptomyces sp. NPDC021356. Classification (NCBI taxonomy): domain Bacteria; kingdom Bacillati; phylum Actinomycetota; class Actinomycetes; order Kitasatosporales; family Streptomycetaceae; genus Streptomyces; species Streptomyces sp. NPDC021356. The sequence continues at coordinate 380,048 of NZ_JBFACU010000003.1, forward strand.
AGCGCGCGGGCGCGGGTGTGGGCGCGTGAGCGTCCGCCCGCCCCGGCTGCGCACGGCGGCCGCCCTCGCGGCGGCCCTCGTGGCGGCTTCGGCGCCCGCGGCGGCGGCCGGCAGCTTCATCACGGTCCTCGACAACTCGCACGCCGACTCGATCCTCGAAGTCGACCGCACGGCGAACCTCCAGACCGGCCGCGGCACCGCCGGCAGCGACCACGACGGCAGCGCCGTCGACGTCGTCGAAGCCCTCGTGGGCGCCTCCCGCGCCGGTGAGGAGGACGGCGGCTGACCCCTCCGTCCACCCCCCGCCCCCCTCTCACCCGCACCGGGCGCCGCGCGAACGCGGCGTCCGGTGCGGGCGTCCCGGCCCACCGCACGAGATCCGGCTCCGCGTACGCCGAACGGCCCCGAGCCGGACTCCACCGCCGGAATACCGCACGGCGGTGTGGTGCTCTTGAGTTACCGGGGCTCGTGCGCGGCGGTCCGGGCGCGAGCGGAGTGCAGCGAGCGCGCCGAAGGGCTGGTGGGCACATGACGGCGGACCGGACGACCCCCCTCATCAGAACGCCGTACGGGACGGTGCGTGGGCGCTACGAACAGGGGGTGGCCGCCTTCCGCGGCATCCCGTACGCGGCGCCCCCCTTCGGCCCCCGCCGGTTCCGGCCGCCCCAGCCGCCCGAGCCGTGGGACGGCGTGCGGGACGCGGGCGCCTACGGGCCGACCGCGCCGAAGCCGCCGTACTCCGAGGCCTTCTCCCAGTACCTGTCCGATCCGTCCGTGCCCGGCGACGACTGCCTCAACCTCAACGTCTGGACGCCCGACCCGAGCCCCCGCGCCCGGCTGCCCGTCCTGGTGTGGCTGCACGGCGGAGCCCTGACCCGCGGCTCGTCGGCCGTGCCGGTGTACGAGGGCCGTTCCTTCGCCCGGGACGGCGTCGTCCTCGTCTCCGTCAACTACCGGCTGGGCGTGGAGGGCTACGGACTGTTCCCGGACGCACCCGCCAACCCCGGCCTGCGCGACCAGCTCGCCGCGCTGCGCTGGGTCCACGAGGCGATCGGGGCCTTCGGCGGAGACCCCGGCCGGATCACCCTGTGCGGCCAGTCGGCCGGTGCCATCAGCGTCGGCGCCCTGATCGCCGCCCCGCAGGCCCAGGGACTCTTCCGGCGGGCCGTGCTGCAGAGCGGCCCGCCCGAGGCCGCCGACCGCGACAAGGTACGGCGGGTGGTCCGCCGCATGGCGACCCGGCTGAAGGTACCGGCCACCGCCGAGGCCTTCGCCGCCGTCGACCGCGACCTGCTGCTGCGCACCCAGGCCGAGGTCGGCCGGCTCAGCAGCCCGGTCCTCGGCGGCCCCGCCTTCGGCATCGTCGTCGACGGCGACCTCGTGCCCCGCGACCCGCTGGAGGCGCTCGTCGCCGGGGAGGCCGCCCGCGGCGCCGACCTGCTCATGGGCTGGACCCGTGACGAGTACCGGCTGTGGCTGGTGCCCGGCGGTCTCCTGGAGCGCGTCGACCGGCTCGGCCCGGTCGCCCTGGCCGGAGCCATGGCCCGCTGCCACTGCGGGCACGAGGTGGTCCGCGGTTACCGTTGCCTGCACCCTGGGGCCGGGGCCGCCGAGACCGTCGGCCAGCTGGTCACCGACCACCTGCTGCGCCGCCCCCTGCACCGGCTGGCCGACGCCCGCCCCGGCTCCGCGTACGTGTACGAGTTCGCGTGGCCCTCGCTCCTGCCCGGCCTCGGCTCCTGCCACGCCCTCGAACTCGGCTTCGTCTTCGACACCGGAGACGTGCCGGACGCGCGCCGGCTCGCGGGCGAGGGCGCCCCGCAGGAGCTGGCCGACGCCCTGCACGCCGCCTGGGTCCGCTTCGCCGCCGACGGCGACCCCGGCTGGGAGGCCTGGGAGGCGGCGCACCCGGTCCGGGTCTTCGGCGACGGCCCGCCGCACACCGCGTACGGCCCGCGGGACGCGGAACTCGCCCTGTGGGACACCCCGGCCGCACCGGCCCCTGCGGACACACTCACGACACCGGGCGCCCCGGCCCGCCGGTCCGTCCCCGAGGCCCCGCCGCTCCCGCAGCCGCCCGCGCCGCCGGGCGGCACCTCCGCGGCCAGGGGCGCTGAACTGCGCGCGGTGATACGGCGCCTGCGCCGCTCCGGCGGAGTCCGGGGCACCTGACCCGTCCGGTCGGCCCGGTCGCCTACTCCGCCGCCAGAACGCGGGCGATCTCCTTGATCGTCGCCGGGCCGACCCGGCAGCAGCCGCCGATCAGGCGGGCACCGCGGGTGCGCCACCGGTCGACCTGGGCCGGGGTGAGGGTGGAGCGCCCGGTCCAGGAACGGGACCGGGCGTCCCAGACCTCACCGCTGTTGGGGTAGGCCACGACCGGCTTGCCGGTCACCCGGGCGGCCGTCGCGACGGCCGCCTCCACGTCCCCGGGGGCGCAGCAGTTCACGCCCACCGCGATCACCTCGTCCGCGTCCGCCGCCAGTGCGAACGCCTCCTGCAGCGGCTGTCCGGCCCGGGTGCGCAGACCGTCGGCCGTGTACGACAGCCAGGCCGGCACGCCCAGGCCCCGCACGGCCCGCAGCAGGGCCCTGGCCTCGTCGGTGTCCGGGACCGTCTCCAGGGCCAGCACGTCGGGCCGGGCGGCCGCCAGCACCTCCAGGCGGGGCCGGTGGAAGCGCTCCAGCTCGTCCACGGTGAGCCCGTAACGCCCCCGGTACTCCGAACCGTCCGCGAGCATCGCACCGTAGGGACCGGCCGAGGCCGCCACCCACAGCGGACGCGTGACGCCCTTCGCCCTGGCCCGCCCCACGGCCTCCCGGGCCAGGCCGACGCCGGACGCGATGAGCGCGGCGGCCTCCTCGCGGCCAAAGCCGCGCCGCGCCAGCCCCTCGAAGGTGGCCTGGTAACTGGCGGTGATCACCACGTCCGCGCCCGCCTCGACGTAGGCCAGGTGCGCCTCGGTGACCGCCTCGGGCCGTTCGGCCAGCAGCCGGGCCGACCACAGTTCGTCCCCGAGGTCGTGACCGGCCGATTCGAGCTGGTTGGACAGGCCGCCGTCGAGCACGACCGGCCCGGCGGCCAGCGCCTGGGCGAGCCGGGGGGAGGCCGCGTCACCTGAGCCGTACGTCATGCCACGACGCTAACCGAGCGGCGGCCGGCCCCGGGCCGTCCCGCCACCGGGCGCCTTCCGCCGTTCGATAACCTGCCGCAATGGTGGGGATCGGGGAACGGCTCGTACCGGACCGAGCGCGGACGGCGGTCCGGCGCAGGAGCCGGGGGGCGCCGGCACGTTCGCAGGACGCGCGGCCGGCCGGGCCCGTCGGGTCCGCCGCGCCGCGCCGCCGCGCCGCCGCCTGGCTGCCGGTCCTCGCCGTCGTGCTGGCCCTGACCGCGGGGACCGGATGCGACGTCGGGGGCGCGTCCGGGCCGGGCTCGGGCCCGGGTGCGTCCGGGGCGGGCCACCGGACCGGGGCCGAGGCGCCGAGCCCGCCCCCGGGACTGCCCGCCGCCTTCACCACCGGCCAGCGGCTGCGCTGGGCCGCCTGCCCCGCGCCGTCCCCCGCGCACGGGAAGGGCGGCGGCTGGCAGTGCGCCACGATGAAGGCGCCCCTGGACCACCGGCGGCCCGGCCGCGGCACCATCGACGTCGCCCTGATCCGCAAGCGCGCCACCGGAGCGGACCACGAGCGGATCGGTTCGCTCGTCTTCGACTTCGGCGGCCCCGGCGAGTCGGGCGTCACCGGCCTTCCCGAGTACGCGGACGACTACACCAAGCTGGGCGAGCGCTACGACCTGGTCGGCTTCGACCCGCGCGGCGTCGGCCGGAGCGCCCCCGTCCGCTGCGGCAGGACGGAGTTCGAGAGCGGCGACGCCTGCGAGAAGTACTCCGGCCGGATCCTGCCGTACGTCACCACCTCGCAGACGGCCCGCGACCTGGACCTGCTGCGCTACCTTCTCGGGGACGGGAAGCTGAACTACTTCGGCATCTCCTACGGCACCGAACTCGGCGGCGTCTACGCCCATTTGTTCCCGAAGAACGTGGGCAGGGCCGTCCTCGAAGCCCCCGTCGACCCGACGCAGGACCGCCTCCAGGAGGAGCTGAGCCAGGTCAAGGCCGTCCAGAGCGCCTTCGACCGCTTCGCGCGGCACTGCGCGCGGACGTACGACGACTGCCCCACCGGCAGCGACCCCGAGCAGGCCGACCGGCGCGTCACCGCGCTGCTGGACCGGCTCCGGGACAAGCCCGCCCGCACCGACGGCGGCGAGGAACTGGACGCGGACCTCGCCGCGCACGCCATCTCCAACCACCTGGACCTCGGCGAGGACGGCTGGGAGCCGCTGGTGAAGGCCCTCGACGAGGTCATGCGGCGGGGCACCGGCAACGCGCTGCTGCGCGAGGCCTACGACCACGCCCCGGGCGCCCGGGCCAAGCGCCTGACCGGTGCCCGCACCGGCACCAGCACCGTCGCCGAGGCCGGCACCGGCCCCGCGGCCCCGGACGACAACAGCGTGTCCGCCTACGTCGCGATCACCTGCGCCGACTCCTCCAGCCGCCCCGGATTCACCGAGGCCGAGGACATGGTCAAGCGGATCGAGGCGGCCTCGCCCGTCTTCGGCGAAGCCTGGTCCTCGGCCGTCTACCTCTGCTACGACTGGCCGGTCAAGGGCGAGCGGGCCGCCCCCGACGTCCGCGCCGACGGCGCCTCCCCGATCCTCGTCGTCGCGGGCACCGGCGACCCGACGACGCCGTACGCGGGCGGCGAGCGCATGGCGGCCGAGCTGGGCGCGAAGGTCGGCGTCCTGCTGACCGTACGGGCCGAGGGCCACGGAACCTACCCCTACGACGACTGCGCGATTGAGGCCGTCGACGCCTACCTCCTCGACGGCACGCCGCCGGCGCGGGGCACGACGTGCTCCTGACCCGGCACCGCACGCCGGCCCCGCCGCCGAAAACCCGTGCCGCCGTGCCCGGCCGCCTGGCAGGATCGCGCGCATGACTTCGAAGATCCGCCATGTGACGATCGACTGCTCCGACGCGTACCGCCTGGGCAGCTTCTGGTCGCGGGTCCTGGACCTGCCGCTGCAGGAGGAGGACCGCCCGGGTGACGAGGAGGCGCTGATCGAGGGCGCCGGCCTGCTCTTCGTCACCGTGCCGGACGCCAAGACGGTGAAGAACCGCGTGCACGTCGACCTCCAGCCGCAGGACCGCACCCGGGACGAGGAGGTCGAACGGCTGCTCGGCCTCGGCGCCACGCTCGTCGACGACCGCCGCCGGCCCGACGGCACCGGCTGGGCGGTGCTCGCGGACCCCGAGGGCAACGAGTTCTGCGTGGAGCGGAGCGCCGCCGAGCGCGCGAACTGAACGGCGCACGGGGAGCGCGCCCGCCGAATGCCTCGTTCCGCGCGCCCCGCGCCCTCACCGAGCCCGGAACACTTCGGCCGGTACCGAACGGACCGGCCCCTAGCGTGGCCGCATGATCGAAACCACCACCCGCGACACGCCCGCCGCCGCGGTGACCGCCATGGTCGACCACGTGCTGGACCTGGCCGCCACCTGGACCGCCTGGGACGGCACGCCCGCCCACGTCGACGACCGCGTCTACACCCCGCACAAGGCGGTCCGCCGGGTCGCCGACCACATGATCGACCACCTCGCGGAGCTGGAGGCGCGGCTGGCGGGCGAGACCCCGCGGCCCGACCACTGGCACGCCTCCGCGATCACGACCGAGGCCGACCTCGCGCCTTTCACCGCGCAGGACCTCGACGAGGCCCGCAGCCGCCTCACCCGGCTGGCCCGGATCTGGGCCAACCGGCTGGACGCGCTCACCGACGAGCAGCTCGACCGCTCCCCGGGCGAGGGCTGGAGCTTTCGCGAACTCGCCCGTCACCTGGCCGGGTCCACCTACTACGCGGACGCTGTGGGGGACTTGTCCTGATCCGCCGCGGACCGGCCGAACACCTCGGCGAGCCGGTCCGCGAACGCCTCCGGCCGTTCGACGGCGCCGATGTGCCCGCCGGGGAAGCGGGCGAAGTCCGCGCCCAGCCGCTCGGCGAGGCAGGTGGCCGTGCGGTGCAGCAGCCGGCTGTGCGGGTCGTCGCCCGCGGCCAGCGTGAGCACGGCCGACCCCTCCCGCGTACCGGCACCCGCCTCGGGTGCCGGTACGGGCGGGACGTACTCGGTGAACGGCACCAGCACGTGGGCGAGGAAGAGGGCCATGGGGGAGGACAGTTCCTCCTGACGGGACAGGGGCCCGCTCTCCGCTGCGGGGCCCGGCTCCCGCTCCGCCAGCAGGGCGGCCAGGCGGGCACCCGCGGCCTGCGGGCCCGCCGCGCGGTAGGCGGCGTGCACCTCGCGCATCCCGGCCCGCTGCCGGGCCCCGTCCGGCAGCACCCCCACGCAGGGCGGCTCGTGCGCGACGACGTGCCGCAGCCGCTCCGCGTGCCGGGCCAGCAGGTCGAGCGCCACCACGCCGCCCGCACTGGTGCCCAGCGCGTACGCCGACTCGCCCTCGGGCAGCACCGCGTCGAGGACCCGGCGCGCCCCGTCTGCCCAGTCCTGGACCCGCTGGTCGGCGACGGGCTGTCCGAGGCGCCCGTGGGCGAGGCCGAGCGGGTCGTACGTGACGACGGTGAAGCGCCGGGCGAGCCGGGCCGTCATCGCCTCCAGCCCCATGGGGTGTCCGGCGCCGCCGGGCAGGACGAGCAGGACGGGGCCGGCGCCCTGGACGTCGTAGTACAGGTCAGTCATGGTGTGGGTGCTCCCGGGGCCAGTGGGTCAGGGCGGTGTGCAGGGCCTCGACGGCCTTGTCCCAGGACGCGTCCACGTCCCGCGCCGCGTTGAAGCCGCCGACCGCCTCCAGCGCGCAGAAGCCGTCGAAGGTGCTGCGCAGCAGCCGGACGGCGTCGGTGAGGTCGGGTTCGTCGAGGCCGTAGGCGCGGAGCATCCCGTAGGTGATCTCGGTGGTGCGCCGAAGGGCGGAGAAGTCGGTGACGAGGGCCGGGTCCACGCGCAGCCGGGTGGCGGCGTAGCGGCCGGGGTGCCGGTGCGCGTACTGCCGGTAGGCGCCGGCGAACGCGGCCAGCGCGTCCTTCCCGGCCCGGCCCGCCACGGCGGCGGCGATCGCGTCGATCAGCTCCCCGCCGGCCAGCAGGGCGAGCCGGGTGCGCAGGTCCTGGACGCTCCTGACGTGCGAGTACAGACTCGCGTCCCGGACGCCGAAGCGCCGGGCCAGCGCGGACAGGCTGACACCGTCGAGCCCCGCCTCGTCGGCGAGTTCGGCCGCCGCCGCGACGATGCGGTCCGCGGTGAGTCCGGCTCGGGCCATGCGGTCCCCGTCCCCTCGTTCCCTGGAGGCTCCGGTCCTTAAGTCTCCAGTTTCCTAGAGGCTCTAGGATGGCTCCTGGAGAGGGCAGGAATCAAGGGGTGGCGGGCGGCGATGTGGTCGTCAGTGGGCGAGCAGGTCCCCGACGAAGGCGTTGGTGAACTTCCCGGCGGGGTCCAGCTCGCGCGCCAGCGCGCGGAAGTCGTCCAGCCGCGGGTAGCGGTCGCGCAGCGCGGCGGCCGGGACGGTGAACACCTTGCCCCAGTGCGGTCGCGGGCCGAAGGGCTCCAGCGCCTCCTCCAGGCGCCGCACGGCCGGCAGCACCGCCGCGGTGTCCTCGACCCAGGTGAAGTGCAGGGCCACCGTGTCCCGTCCGTGGCTCGGGCTCAGCCACTGCTCGTCGGCGGCGACGGTGCGCACTTCGCAGATCTGGAGCACGGGGGAGAGCGCCTGCCGGATCGCGTCGACGGCGTGCAGGGCCGCCAGGGCGTCGCCGCGCGGCAGCAGGTACTCCGACTGGAGTTCGGCGCCGCTGCTCGGCGTGAAGTCCGCCCGGAAGTGCGGCAGCCGCTCGTGCCACGGCCCCGGCGTGGCGAACTGCTCGGTGCAGTTCTCCGCGGGCATGCCCGGCACCGGATGGAGCGCCACCTTGGCGGGCACGGCCCACGGGAAGCCGGGCAACGGCTGGTCGGTGCGCCGCTTGAGCCACACCTGCCGGAAACCCGCGTCCCGCCAGTCGGTGAACAGGCTGACGCTGTACGCGGCCCCGGCCACGGTCTCGAAGTCGAGCCCGTCCAGCGGGAGTTCGGTGAACAGGTGCTGCTCCACCTCGAAGGCCGGCTCCAGGTCGAGCGTGAGCGCGGTGACGACGCCGAGCGCACCGAGGGAGGTGACGGCCCCGCCGAAGCGGGCGTCGGCCCGGCCGATCCGCACGGCGGAGCCGTCCGCCGTGACCAGTTCGACCTCGCGCACGGCGGCGGCGAGCGGCCCGTTGGTCACTCCCGAGCCGTGGGTGCCGGTCGCCACCGACCCGGCCACCGAGATGTGCGGCAGCGAGGCCATGTTGGGCAGCGCCAGCCCGTGCGCGTGCACCCGCCGGGCCAGTTCCGCATACCGCACGCCGCCGCCGACCCGGACGGTACGGGCCGCCGTGTCCACCTCCACCTCCGCCGGCAGCGCGGCCAGCGACAGCAGGACACCGCCGGCACCCGGGTCGGCGATCGTGTTGAAGGAGTGCCCGCTGCCCAGGGCGCGCACCTTCGCGCTCCGGGCGACGAGCGCACGCAGGGCGTCGGCCGACTCCGGCCGGCACACCTGGGCGGCCGTGTAGGTGATGTTGCCCGCCCAGTTGGTCACGGCGCCGGTCGCGGCGCCGGTCCTGGCCTTGGTCATCGTGTCGTCCCTCCCGCGGTCGAGGCCCGACCGGAGCGGGGGCCTGTCCGGTGCCGACGGTGCCACGGTATTTGTCAATTGACAATACTAATTAGGCCGGGGGTGCAGGCCGGCCGCGGACCGGGCCGGTGGGCTCCCGGTGGGCTCCGATGGGCCCCGGTGGGCTCCCGTGGGCCCTCGCGGCCGGTGGGCCTCGCCAGGGGGGACCCGGCACACCCCGCCCCGGCGCGGGGGCATACCGTGAGGAGTCGTACGTACGAGCCAGGAGGAGAGACGGGATGGGCAGCCGTACCGCGCTGGTCGAGGATCTGATGGACCGCTTCCCGCACGTGCCGAGGGAAGCGGTCTTCAAGGAGGACCTGCTGCGAGGCGGTGTGGCCTTCGACCCCTCCGCACTCAGCGACAACGAGAGCGGGGAGGTGAAGCCCAAGTCGTACTTCATCTTCTCGTTCGACCACGGCACCCTTCCCGAGCTGGGCGAGGCCGCGCTGCGCCGCCCGCCCGAGGAGATCATCCTCACCGGGGGACCGTACGACCTGAGGCGCACCGTCGTCTCCGTACGGGTGAATCCCGCCTCGCCCTACCGGGTGGCCGCCGACGACGAGGGCCTGCTCGGGCTCTACCTCGACGGCAAGCGGATCGCCGACGTCGGCGTGCCGCCCATGCCGGAGTACTACCGGCACACCCTCGCCAACGGGAAGTCCGTGATGGAGGTGGCGCCCACCATCCAGTGGGGCTACCTGATCTACCTGACCGTCTTCCGGGTCTGCCAGTACTTCGGCGCCAAGGAGGAGTGCCAGTACTGCGACATCAACCACAACTGGCGCCAGCACAAGGCGGCCGGCCGGCCCTACACCGGCGTCAAGGACGTCGAGGAGGTGCTGGAGGCGCTGGAGATCATCGACCGGTACGACACCCAGAAGGCGTCCACCGCCTACACCCTCACCGGGGGCGCGATCACGTCGAAGGTGGCGGGCCGCGACGAGGCCGACTTCTACGGCCACTACGCCAAGGCCATCGAGGAGCGCTTCCCGGGCCGCTGGATCGGCAAGGTCGTCGCGCAGGCGCTGCCCAAGGACGACGTGCAGCGGTTCAAGGACTACGGCGTGCAGATCTACCACCCCAACTTCGAGGTGTGGGACCGCCGCCTGTTCGAGCTGTACTGCCCCGGCAAGGAGCGCTACGTCGGCCGGGACGAGTGGCACAAGCGCATCCTCGACTCCGCCGACATCTTCGGCGCGCGCAACGTGATCCCGAACTTCGTGGCGGGCGTCGAGATGGCCGGGCCGTTCGGCTTCACCACCGTCGACGAGGCCATCGCCTCCACCACCGAGGGCCTGCGCTTCTTCATGTCGCACGGCATCACGCCCCGCTTCACCACCTGGTGTCCCGAGCCCACCACCCCGCTCGGCAAGGCCAACCCGCAGGGCGCGCCGCTGGAGTACCACATCCGGCTCCTGGAGGCCTACCGCGCCACCATGGACGACTTCGGTCTCTCCTCGCCCCCCGGATACGGCCCGCCCGGACCCGGCCGCGCCGTCTTCTCGGTCAGCTCGTTCATGGACAGCCTGCCCGCGCGGGAGGAGGCCGGCGAAGGGGTCTGAGCGGGGCCAGGGGCACAGGGGGCGCCGGGGGTCTGCGCGGGACCTCGGTCAGGTGGTGCCGGGCGCCGGGCGGGACCTGAGCCGGGTGGCGCCGGGGGTCCGAGCGGGACCTCGGTGAGATGGTGCCGGGGGCCCGAGCGGGACCTCGATCGGGTGGTGCCGGGGGTCTGCGTGGAACCTGGGTCAGCCGGTGCCCGGGGACTCTGAACGGGAGGCGGCTCCGGTCCGTACCACACCGCGGGCCGGAGCTCCGCCGCGCGTCACGGCGCGCGGCTGCGCGCCTTGTCAGTCGTGCCGGGAACGTGAAAAGCTCGCGCTTCGCCGCGAACCGCCCCAACTCCGCTCCGCCCGGGGCCGGTTGCCCCTCCTCCGTGCACGCAGGAGTCCCATGCCCGACCAGCCGAGCCCCAAGGACGCCGCCGAGACCGTGCTGCCGGCCGAGTACTGGGACGCGATGCTCTCCTACGCCGACCTGTGCACCGCGGGTTCCCCGGCGGCCGGGGAACTGGCCAGGGAGGCGTTCGCGCTCGGCCTGCGCGAGGTGCGCGCCGCGGGCGCCGGCGCGGCCCGGGGCCGCCGTACGCCCCGGCTGCCCGCGCTGCCGCTGATGCTGACCGCGGTGCGCACCACCGCCGCGGCCTGGGAGGCCGCCGGGCTCGGTGACCGCCTCGACCCCGACCTGCGGCTCTGGCTCAACTCCCCGCAGGCGGCCCGCTATCCGGGCCCGCCGCTCCAGCGCCCGCCGGCGCTGCGCGGGCTGCGCGACCTCCAGGAGGCGGACGCGGCCCTGCTGTGGCTGGCCGAGGTCGAGGCGCTGCCCCTGGTCGTCGTGGCCCGCAGGCTCGGGCTCGACCCGGCCACGGTGTCGGAGGAACTGGAGCAGGTACGCGTCCTGTTCCGGGACCGGTGCCGGCGCAACCGCCCAGACACGCCGATGGACGCGGAGTGCCGGGGCTACGCCCGGCTGCTGGACGCGGTCACCCGTGCGGAGCCGCCCGTACAGACCCCCGAGGACCTCTCCCGGCACCTCGCCACCTGCGTGCCGTGCGCGGAGGCCGCCGCCTGCCTGCGCCCGCACGCGGGCACCCTGCCCGCCGCGCTGGCCGGTGGCGTGCTCGGCTGGGGCGGCCTCGCCTACCTGGAGCGCCGCCGCCGGGCCGCCGAGGTGCGCCTCGGCGCGCGCAGGCCCGCGGCCGGCCTGGGGCGCCGGGAGCCCGCGGAAGAGGGCGCCGGGCGGGCACGGCTCGTGCGCGGCGGCCTGCTCGCCACCGCGGTCGCGCTCTCGGTGCTGGCCCTGACCGTGTCGCTGATGCCGTTCGGTGGTGCGGGAGGCGACGCCGGGCACGGCGACGCGGACCGGCAGGCGGTCGCCGACTCCTCGGTCGGCCCGTCGCCGGCCGGCCGGGCCCCGGCCCCCGACTCGGCCCCGGCGCCCGCCGCCCGCCGGTCGAACGCGAGCGACCCGGCGCCCCGGCCGGGCCCCGACGACTCCGACCCGGAGCCCCAGGGCGTCCCCTCGGCCACCGCGGGGGGCGGTGCGCCCGGCCCGGACGCGAGTGCGCCGGCGCCCTGCCGGGTCCGCTACCACCTCGTCGACCGGTGGCCCGGCGGCTTCCAGGCCGCCGTCACCGTCACCACCGGCCGGGCGCTGGACGCCTGGCGGATCGCCTGGACCTTCGGCGGCGGCGGGCGCGTCACACAGATGTGGGACGCCACGCTCACCCAGAGCGGCGACCGCGTCACCGCCGCCTCCCTCGCCTACAACCGGTCCGTCCCCGCGGGCGGCACCCTCTCCTTCGGCTTCGTCGCCTCGGGCGACGGCGGCGACGCGACGCCCCACGGCTTCACGCTCGACGGACAGGCCTGCCGCCAGGGCTGAGCCGTCCGCCGGCGGACGGAGCGGCCCACGAGCGACTTCGGAGAACGGGGCTCGGGGCCGGGCGCGCCCATGCGCTGCGGGCGCCGGCGCTGCCCGCTCCGCCCGGTACGCCGGCTGTGGGCGTGCCGCCGCTCAGCGTCGCCCGGTCCTACGGCCGGTGGGTGGGCCGCCGCTGCCCGCTCCTCTCTGGCGCAGGGAGGGGGGAGCGCTGCCGCTGCCGACTCCTCTCCCGCGCGAGGGCGGGGAGCGTGGCCGCTGCCGACTCCTCTCTGGCGCAAGGGAGGGGGGAGCGCTGCCGCTGCCGACTCCTCTCCCGCGCGAGGGCGGGGAGCGTGGCCGCTGCCGACTCCTCTCTGGCGCAAGGGAGGGGGG
>NZ_JBFACU010000003.1:392717-401987 GCF_040641015.1 Streptomyces sp. NPDC021356
CGAGCGCTCCCGCTGCCAACTCCTCTCCCGCGCGAGGGCGGGGAGCGTGCCGCCGCTGCCCGCCGTGCCTCCGCCCGACGGCCGGAAAGCGTGCCGGGGCGGCAAGCGGAACCCGGCCGGCGGAGGGTGCCTCACCGTCCTCTCACCCCCTCCTCACCTCGCCATCACCGCCTCCGTGCCGGGAAAACCTGAGTTCTCGCCAAAAGCGGGTGATCGGCAGGTTCCGGCCGCGGGGGACACCAGGCGCCGCCGCGCCGGGTCTGACCTCACCCTCCTCTCCGCGAGCCGGGGCCCGGCGGCGGGACTGGCGCGGGCTCCGGGACGGCCGACACCGTACGACCGCGGCACATGCGAGCGGTCTACCTGCCAGCTCCCTGATTACTGACCAGTACACGAATGTGGCGTAATTCACTCGCCCTAAATCGACGCTCTGTCACCATCATCGCCAACGAGGCACAGGCATCCGGACTGCGGCGGGGGGCGTGGCATGGGGCTGCTCGGCGGTGAGCTGGCATTCGCGCATGCCCTGACTGCCCAGGAACGTGAGAGCGTGATGGCGCTCGGCAGCCGCAAGAACTACCCGGCGGACGCACATCTCCTGACCGAGGGGGACCGGTCGAGCCACGTCCTGATCATCGACCGGGGCTGGGTGACCGTCTCCGTGTCTACGGACCGCGGCGCCCCCGGGCTGATACTCGGGCTGCGCGGCCCCGGCGAACTCCTCGGCGAGATGGCCGCGCTGGACCCGCACCCGCGCAGCGCCACCGTGCGCGCGCTCGGACCCGTCGAGGCCCAGGTCATCTCCGGGGACGCCTTCCGCCGCTTCCTCGCTCTGCACCCCCGCGTCAGCGGTCTGGTGATACGCCAGCTCACCTTCCGGCTCCGCAGCGCCGACCAGGAACGGTCCGCGCTCGCCTCCCTCACCGTGCTGCAACGCCTGGCCAGCCGGCTCACCGAACTTTCCGAAGCCTCCGCCTCTGCGGGCCCCTACGCCCCCTCCCGGGCGAGCCCCACGGCCGGCCCCCGGCCCGCCGGCCCCGTCGTCCGACTGGCCCAGGACGAACTGGCCGCCACGGTCGGCGCCACCCGCGAGGCCGTCGCCAAGGCCCTGCGTCTGCTGCGCACCCAGAACATCGTCCGGACCGGCAACAGGATGGTGGAAGTCCTCGACCCCGGGCTGCTCGCGCTCCTCGCGGACGGCCACCAGGAGTAGCTCCCGCCCCGACGTGTGTAAACGGCTACAGACGGCCCCCGTTCCGCAGAGCAGGCTCTGAGGGACGGAACACCGAGACCACCACCTCTTCGGCAAGCGCACAGAACTCGCAGGGGGACACGGGTGAACCACGACGCCAACGAACTCACCGAAGCACACTACGAGTTGGTGATCAGTGTCGACGCCAGACGGTCGGGCCGGTACGACGACGTCGACAAGCAGCGGATGCGCGCCCGTATCTACCGTGTGCTGGAGACGGCCTTCACGCACGCCGCCGTCCCCCCGGACGCCCTGCACACCGAGGACCGCGGGGACGGGGTGCTGCTGGCGGTGCAGGGCAGGATCGCGGCCACCCGCCTGCTCGGCCTGTGGCTGGTCGAGGTGCACGAGAAGCTGCGGGAGGAGAACCGCGGCCTGCGGGTGCCCCTGGGGCTGCGGATCGGCATGCACGTCGGCCCGGTCCGCCACGACGACCGGGGCATCAGCGGACGCGCCGTCGACCTCGCCTGCCGGCTCGCCGACTCCTCCGTGGCCCGGCGGCTCCTGGACGCGGAGGACGCCGACCTCGTCCTGGTGACCTCCGCGTCCCTGTACGAGGAGGTGGTCGGCAGCGGCGGCAAGTTCATCGAGCCCGAGCGCTACACCCCCGCCCGGCTGGAACTCAAGGAGGGCGAGGTCACCGCCTGGTTCCACCTGCCCGGCCGGCCCGCTCCCCAGATCCCCGCGACCACCCCGCCGGCCCCGGACGGCGCCCCGCCCCGCCCCGCCGCCGAGGCCCCCGCGCCCGAGGGCGAGGGACCGTCCGGTGCCGCCGCGCCCGTCGCGGACCCGTTGCCGGCCCAGTACACCGTGCACGGGGACATGTCCCAGCACCACGACAACGTGTACCAGCAGCCCGTGCACATCGGCCGGAGCACCGGCCGCGAACCCGAGCAGAAGGGCTGAGCCGGGTGAGCGACGAACCGCAGACGGACGGCCCGGCCGAACAGCCCCTGGAAAGGCCGGTGCGCCGCGACAAGCCGGACAAGCCCCGCGACGCGGAGAAACCGGACCGTGGGCGCACCCCGCGGGGCGAGGAGAAGAGGGACAGGCGCGAGCGCTCCCGGGACGAGGGGGCCGACGGCGGCGGGCGCGGGTCCCGGTCCGACGACGAGGACCCGGACGACGCCGCCGGACAGGACGGGGAGAAGGACAAGGAGAAGGAGAAGGACAAGGAGCGGGAGCGGGAGAAGGAGCGGGAGCGCGCCGCCGGGCGGTTCAAGGAACACACCCGCGACCCCCTGGCCGAGGAGGAGAGCGAGGACGGCACCACCGACCTCGCCGCGGCTGCCCGCACCCGCCGCGCCACTCGGCAACTGTTCGACGTCGGGCGTGACTTCACCAGCTTCGACCACAACTACTTCCGCACCGCCCACATCGGCGACGTCAACCTGCTCCTCGACAGCCGCAGGTCAGGCGCGGCCATGCGCAGCGGGCCGGTGCCCGACGAGGAACTGCGCAGGCTCCGCCGTATCCACGTGGAACCGCAGGGGTACGTGCAACTGCGCCACGCGCTCCGGGCCCGCCGCCTGCTGGTGCTCGGCGCCGCCCCGGGCACCGGGCGGACGAGCACGGCCCTCTCCCTGCTCGACGAGGTCACCACCCGCGCCCCGCACGGCAGCGGCGCGCAGCCCGCCTCCGGGCACCGGGTGCGACGGGTGGGCCCGGACGACGGAGTACGCCAACTGGCCGCCTCGCTGGGCGAGTCGCGGGGCGAGGAGGACGAGGAGGGCCGCCCCGGCGGCGGATTCCTGCTGGAGGTGTCCCTCACCCGGCCCGGCACCCTTCCCCCCGCCGAGATGGACCTCGACGAACTGGCCGCGGCCCTGGACCGCCACGACGCCTTCGCGGTCGTCGTCGTGTCCGTCGGCGCGGCGGCCAACCCGCTGCTCGCCGGCCGGTACGGCATGCTCTGCCCGCCCGCGCCGACCCAGGAACTGCTGCGCACCCGGCTGCGCGAGCGCCTGGAGCGCCACGCGGCCACGTCACCCCGGGGCGAGGACGCCCGCCCGGACGACCTGCTGGCCCGCGCCGAGGCACTCGCCGACCGCGACGACGTCAAGGACGCCGTGGGACTGAAGGACCTGCGGCCCGCCGAGGCCGAACTGCTCGCCTCGCTGCTGGCCGGCCACGTGCTCGGGGACGTCTCCCAGGAGGCGCTGTTGTCCGGGTGCCGCAGCCTGGCCGCCGCCCAGGCCCAGGAGTGGTTCGCCGGTGTGGACCGCGCGCTGACGGCGCCCGCGGCCGAGCCGGACGGGAAGACGGCACGGCCGGGGACGGCCACCCTGTTCCACCCGGTGGCGTTCCGGATCGCCCTCGCCGTACTGGGCGGCGCCCCGCACAGCGCGGTGGCGTCCGCCGCCCACCTGCTGACCTGGGAACTGTCCGTGCAGTGCGACCCGGACAACACCCCGGCCCGCCCGCTGTTCTGCGACGACCCGGACGCCGACCTGGCGCTCTCGCGCGCCGAACTGACCGACGGCACGGTCGAGGTGGCCGGTGCGGAGGTCCCGGCCCGGCTGATCTGGTACCGCGGTTCCGCGCTGCCGTCCGCCGTGCTGGCCGAGCTGTGGGACCGGCACTTCCCCACCCGGGCGCCGGTGATGCGCTGGCTGCGGCTGCTGGCCGACGACCCTCGCCCCCAGGTGTGGATGCGCGCGGCGGTCGCCGCGGGCGAGCTGTGCGTCCGCGACTTCGACCACGGCTACACGGAGCTGGTCCGGCCTCTCGCCGAGGCGCCCACGCCGTTGCGGCGGATCTTCGCGGCCACCACGCTGGACCAGGCCGCACGGCATGCCTCGCACCGGGGGGCCGTGCACCGGCTGGTCGGCGAGTGGAGCCGGCACGGCACGACGCGGCTGCGCTGGACGGCGGCGATGGCACTCGGTTACGGCAACGCCGCCGCCACCACCGACGACACCCTGGACGCGCTGGCCCGCATCGGCAGCCACGGCGACGGGGACCAGCTCGCCGTCGCCTCCTTCAACGTCGTACGGCTCCTGGCGCTGCCCGACGCGCCCCGGGTGCTGTCCCGGATGGCCGAGTGGACCCACCACAAGCGCGAGCGGTACCAGGACATGGGCCTGGTCACCACCGTCCGGCTCGCCCTGACCACCGTCGAGGAGGTGCTGACGGACGACCCCGACTCGCCGCTGGCCGACCGCGGCGACTGGCCGCTGCCGCTCGCCCTCGCCGCCGACCGTCCCGCCCTCGTCGGCCCCATGGCCGACCTGATGTGGACGGCGCTCAACACCGCGCGCTCCAAGGACGTGGCGATGGACGCGCTGGAGACGCTGCTGCGCTCGGCGGTGCGCAAGGACGGCACCGAGTGGACCCGGCCGGGGCTGGCGGCGCTGCTGCCGGCGCTGGCCACCGAGGAGTACGACCGGCGGCGGCTGGACTGGCTGCTGCGCCGCATGATGAACGACCCGGAGAAGCCGCTGCCCGACGCCCGGGCGCGCGACTTGTGGCGGCTCGCCGTCGCACCGCGACGGCCCGCACGCCAGGAACCGTCGCGTCAGGACCCGTCGCGCCAGGACTCGACGCGTCAGGACCCGTCGCGCCGGGAACCGTCGCGCGGTGGTCCACCGCGCCAGGAACCCGATCGCGGTGGACCACCGCGCCGGGAGCGGTCACGCCGGGAGGGAACGCGCGAGGAGGAGAGGCATGGCTGAGGACGAGAACCGCGCCGGTGCCGGGGGCCCGGCGCCCGCCGGGCCGTTCCTGCGGGAGTACACGCCGACGGGTGGCTACCCGCCGGTCAGCGCCCAGCGGGCCTCCGTGGTGTTCTACCGCAACGGCGGCTACAGCGTGATCACCGTCGCAGGCGTCCAGCACGTCGGCAAGCGCGCCCTGGCCCGGCCGTACACCGTCTGCGAGATCGCCCAGGGCACCTTCGTGACCACCCTCGACATGGAGCTGCCCGCCGCCGGCGGCACCAGCTTCTTCAAGGCCGAGGTGGACATCGAGTGGGAGGTGACCGACCCGCACCTGGCCGCCGTCAACGTCGTGACCGACGTCGCCGGGCGCCTCACCTCCCCCGTACTGGAACGGCTGCGCGAGGTCACCCTCGGCTACCCCGTCACCGAGGCCGACCAGGCCAACCGGCTCATCACGCAGGAGTGCGTCGCCGGGCGCTGGAGCGACCTGGGCGGCGAACTCGGCCTTCGGGTACGGCTCTACGTCCGGCTGGGCGTGGACGACGAGGCCATCGCGTACGCGCAGAAGAAGCGCGAGGTGCACGCCGACGCCGAGGTGACCCGGGTGCGCCAGGACGAGTTCCGGCGCATGCTGCGCGGCGGCGACATGGAACAGCTCACCTACATGCTGGCCGCCGACCCCGACGGTGCCAAGGACTTCCTGGAGAAGATCCGCCAGGAGGGCCGGCAGGACGAGAAGGACCGCCTGGACCGGCTGTACTCCATGGCCATGGCGGGCGAACTGCACGCCGCCGACGTGGAGACGCAGGTCCTCAACCTCCTCAACCAGGGCCGCGGACGCCCCATCCAGGGCCCCATCGGCTCGGGTCCCGCCCGCCGGGAGCCGCGCCGCCTGGAGGCGGGCGAGGAGCGGCCGTTCACTCCGGACTGGGCCTCGGACGACCCGCCGCGCCGCAGGCCGGCGCGGACGGACTCCCTGTGGGACGAGCCCGTACCCGGCAGCTCCGAGCACCCGGAGCGCTACCCGGCCGACGACGCGGACCAGGACCCGCCGCACCGGGTCCACCGGGACCACCGGGTCCACCGGCCCGAGCCGTACGACCCGTACGGCGACGACCCGGACCGCGAGCCGCCCCGCCGCACCCGTACCGGCGACGACCCGGACCGCGAGCCGCCCCGCCGCAGCCGTTCCGACGACGACGGCTGGCCCTGGGCGGATGAGGACCGGTGACCGCCGACGGGGGCGCCCAGACCTCCTCCGACCCGGTCGTGCCCGTGCCGAACGGGGGTCGGCACAGCCACGACCGGGCGGAGGAGCGCATCGCCGAACGGCTGCTCAACACGGTCCGCGAGGACCTGGGGAGGGCCGACTCGAAGGCGGCCGTGCTGCTGTCGGGAACGCTGGCCCTGCCCGCGTTCCTGGTCGGCTGGCACGGCCCGCCCGGCTGGCACGGACCCGCCGACCTGACGCTCGTCCTGGCCGGGGTGTTCTGGGCCGTCGCGGTTGGCGCCCTGGTGGGGGCGCTGCTGCCGCGCACCGGCACGGTCCGCGGCGGGAACGGGGTGACGTACTTCGGCGACCTGGTGGCCCCGCGCGACCTGGCGGGGCTGACCGCCCGGGTCGCCGACGCCGGCCTCGATCCCACCCGCTGGCTGCTCGTCCAGGCGGTGGACGTCAGCTCGATCCTGTCCGCCAAGTACCGCGCCATCCGCTGGGGAGTGGGCTCGCTCGCCCCGTCCTCCGCACTGGCCCTGGTCTGGGGCCTGACCTCGCGCTGAGGCACGCGGCCGGGCCCGCACAGAGCACCGAAGACAGACACGAACCAAAGAAACAGGGGACGCGGTGGGAAGAGTCACGGGAAGACGGCAGACAGGAAGGGGCCGGGCGCGCCGCGCCGCGGTCTCGGCGCTGGGCGGCGCCGCGGTGCTCGTGTCCCTGCTGGCCCCGGCCGGCCGGGGCACGGCGCCGGTGGCGGACGCCGTCCCGGCGTTCCCGGCGGTCAACTACGCGGTCGCCGTGGACGAGTCGGCCAGTCTCACGCCCGACGACATGAAGGCCGAGAAGGCCGCCGCCGCGCGGATCGCGCTCGGCGACGTCTCCTCCGACTCCCACGTCACGGTCTACGGCTTCGCCGCCGCGGAGTCCGCCGACCAGCGCGCGGTGGACCCGGTCTGCCCGCGGACCGCGCTGGACGCGGCGGGCCGCGAGACGATCGACACGTGCGTCGGCCGACTGCGCGGCCGCAAGAAGGACGAGGGCACCGGCACCGACTTCCCGAGCGCGATACGCCAGGGCGTGCACGACCTCACCGACGGCACCGACCCCTCCCAGCCGCGGGTCCTGTTCCTGCTCACCGACGGGAAACTGGACGTCACCGGCAGCCCCGCCTACGGCGACCCGGCCCACCGCACCGCCGAGGGCGAACGCCAGCTCAAGCAGGAACTCGCGAACGCCGCCGCCCACGGCGTGCAGGTCTGGCCGCTCGGCTTCGGTGCCGACCCGGACAAGCAGCAGCTCGACCGGATGGCCGCCGGCGGCTACCAGAAGGGCTGCGTCGCCCTGCCCTCCGCCGCGCCGAAGGCGCACAAGGTGTCCGGGTCCAAGGACATCGGCAGCACGCTGGAGGAGATCTTCGCCGCCGCCCACTGCCTGCGCCACGAACAGGGCCCCAGCAAACGCCCGCCCGCCACCCTGGACATCGGCATCTCCCCGCTGGCGACCGTGGGCAGCATCGTCGTCGACAAGGGCGACCCCGCGGTCAAGATCACCTACTACGACCCCCGGGGCAACAAGGTGCCCACGCACGGCACCTACGAGAAGTCCGGCTTCGAACTGGCCGGCGGCTCCGGGACGGTGGAGGCGCTCAAGGTCGTGGACCCGCTGCCCGGCACCTGGAAGGTGAAGGCCGAGGCCCCCGAGGGACACCGCTCCCTGCCCGTCGCCGTCAGCGTGCTGTGGCAGGGCGAACTGCGCGGCGCCCTCACCGCCGACCCGCCCTCACCGCAGGCCGGCGAGAAGGTCACGGTCACCATGCGGCTCCAGACCCGCGAGGGCTACGAGATCAAGGACCCGCGCGACTACGCGGGACTGCGGGTGGCCGGCCGGCTGACCGGCGCGGGCCTCACCCCGCAGACCCTGAACCTCACCGACGACGGCACGCGACCCGACCGCACGGCGGGCGACGGCTTCTTCACCGGCACCGTGCAGGTCCCCGGCAGCGCCCGGGGCACCCTGAAGGTGAGCGCCACCCTCACCGCCTCCGGCCTCAAGGCCGACACCCGCGACCTGGGCATCGACGTGGCGCCCGGCCCCCCGCCCGTCACCGCGCCGCTCGACCTGCCCGCCGCGGACGTCCACCCCGGCGCGACCGTCACCGGCACCCTCGACGTCCACAACAGCAGCACCACCGCGCACACCCTGCACCTGTCCGTCGCCGACGTCCGCTCCGGGCTGCTCTCCGTCAGCCCGGCCACCGTGACGCTCGCGCCGGGCGAGTCGGGCACCCGCAAGGTGAGCATCGAGGTGGCCCCCGCGGGCGTCTTCGGCGACCGCCTCGGCGACGGACTGAGCCTCGCCGCCACCGTCGAGGTCACCGACGCCACCGACGGGAACCGGGCCCTGGCGGCCTCCCCGCTCTCCCTGCGGGTCACCCCCGAGCCCGGCATCTGGGACCAGTACTGGTGGGCGTTCGTGATCGCGGCCGTCGTGCTCGTGCTCCTCGTCCTGGCCGCCGTCGCCTGGTCCCGGCTGCGCCGGCGCCGCCGGGACCCGTACGGGCTGAAACTGCACCTGGTCTCCGAGGACGGCGACCTGCTGTACGAGCACAAGGCCGGACGCGGCAACAAGAAGCAGTGGTACGAGTTCGCGATCGCCGAGGCCCACCGCAACCCCCGCCTGGAGAAGCGCAACCACGGCGGCCCCTACGCCGTCCGCCGCAACCCCGAGGGCGGAGCGGTCCTGCGCCGGCAGGGCGGCCGGACCCCGCTGCGCGCCGGCAGCCGCGTGGCGCTGACCGAACGGCTGTACCTGCAACTGGGCGAGGACACGCACCCGGGCGGTACGCAGCACAGGTCCACGACGGCCCCCACCCCCGGCGACGGCGGCACCGGTGGCGCCTACGGGGACTACCTGTGACCGCCGGGACGTCCGGCCGGCGGGCGCCGCACCGGGTGGCAGCCGATCCGCGCGCAGCGTCCGCCGCGCCGTACTCCACGGCGGTCGCACGGCGCTCCACGGCGGTCGTACGGCACTCCGCACCCGCCGCACGGCGCTCCACGGCGGTCGTACGGCACTCCGCACCCGCCGCACGGCGCTCCACGGCGGTCGTACGGCACTCCGCACCCGCCGCACGGCGCTCC
>NZ_JBFACU010000003.1:402085-428113 GCF_040641015.1 Streptomyces sp. NPDC021356
CCACGGCGGCCGCAGGGCACGCCGCGTCCGCCGCGCCGCACGCAATCAACGAACGCACCGAGCACGAACCGCGGCCGGCCCGGCCGCGAGCGGGGAGGAAACCATGAAGATCTTCCAGCCGATGCTCTTCGTCGGCCTGGGCGGCACCGGAGGACTCGTCGGCGCCGAACTGGAACGCCGGCTCCGCGTCGAACTGTGCGGCCCCGACGGCATGGCGCTGAGCCGGATGAACGGCCACGCCCCCTTCCAACTGCCCGACTGCCTCCAGTTCGTGTACGCGGACTACAGCGAGAGCGACCTCCAGCGGCTGCCGCAGTTCAACGTGGACCCCTCGCTGCGCGCCGCCTACGCCCGCACCTCACGCGCCACCCACAACCTGCTGCCCAACTTCGACAGCTCACCCGAAGTGACCAAGATGCTCCGGGCGAGCCTGCGCGAGGAGGTGGCCGGCTGGCTGCCGCCGATCACCGGCGAACCTGAGGTCACCCCACTCCACAACGGTGCCGGGCAGCTGCCCACCGTGGGCCGCGCCGCCCTGTTCGCCACCCTCCGGCACAGCCTCGCCCCGGTCCTGGAACCCCTCGTGCAGGCCATCGACGCGATCGCCAAGTCGGCGGGCGAACTCAGCGAACTGGGCGGCGGCAAGGTCAACGGCTGCGACGTCTTCGTCGCCTTCTCCGTGGCCGGCGGCACCGGCGCCGGGATCTTCCTGGACTACCTGCACCTCATCAACCACGCCTTCCAGATGCGCCGCTTCGACGGCGTCAAGATCTACCCGCTCGTGGTGATGCCGTCCTCGTTCTCCGCGGCCACCGGCGGCGGACGCGAGGCCGAACTCAACGCCGCCCGCGCCCTGGTCGACCTGTTCCGCCTGGTCGACCAGCAGAACGCGCCCACCGAACGCGCCGAGATCGGCGACCTCGACCACGACGCCAAGTTCGGCATCCGCTACCCGGGCACCACCCCGGTCCGGCTGCGCACCGGCATCCTGCCCACCGCGTTCCTGTTCAGCCCCACCGCCGGGATCCGCGCCGACGACCTGCGCCGCTCCATCGTCTCCCTGGTGATGTCGCTGATCGGCACCGAACTGGGCGACGGCCGCACCCAGGGCCGCAAGATGGCCGCCGACGACGATTACCAGACCTTCGCTGCCAGCTTCATCAACCGCGGAGTCGCCCGCAGCTCCGTCTCGCCCACCGGCATCGGCAGGCGGGGCGTGTCCACGAGCCTGGTGGCGTCCATGACCGCGCCGATGGACCAACTGGCCGACCTGGTGGCCGGCCGGATGCTGCGGGAGGCCGTCACGGACCTCGTGGAGCGGCCGCGCGCCGAACTGCGCGAGGGCGCCGTACCGATGATCCGGCAGCTGTTCGCCGACTCCCACCTCGAAGAGCTGTGGGAACGACGGCAGTTGCCGGTGCCGGAACCCGAACCGCTGCCGCGCGGCGGCCGGAACATAGAGACGGCGCTCGGCCAGCGCGTCGCCGACATGCAGGCACTCCTGTCCGACCTGCGCGCCGAGGCCGGCCGGCAGGCCGCCGTCATGGCCGACCGGTTCGCCCCGCGCCCGGCCATCGACAAACTCCTGCAGAGCGCCGACCCCTTCCTCGTCGAACGTGTCGTCAGGGGCGTCCCGGACAGCGAGGAGCAGATCGCCCGGCTCGGCTTCCTCGGCATGCTGGACAGCCGCGCCCGCGCCCCGCAGCGCCCGCCGGGCGTCACGGAGCAGCCGCCGAAGATCCCCCGCGTCAAGGGCCAGCTCGCCGGCCTGGCACCCGCGCGCTGGGGCGACGACGACGTACAGGCCGCCCTCCAGGAGCAGAACACCTGGTACCAGTGGCGCTGCCGCTCGATCTGGCACGAGGCCTGGCGCGAACAGCAGCAGCACTGGCAGCCCCAGGCCGACATGGCCGGCATCGACCTCGACCGCCTGGTGCGGTCCTTCCTCAGCCACAGCGACCAGGAACGCAAGTCCTCCGCGCAAAAGGGCCGCGAACTGTTCGAGGACCGCACCGGCATCTCCTACCTGCTGCCGCCGCAGCGCACCCTCAGCCACTTCTACGAGGACGTCGTCACCCGGCTGCTGCGCCGGGAGAACCTGCGCGAGCAGGACCACGTGTCCGCGCTGCTGCTCAAGCTGATCGACGGCGACACCTGGCGCAAGGTCCACACCCTCAGCCGCCGTGATCCCGAGGGCGCGGTCGCGCGGATCAAGAGCCGGCTGGAGGCCAGGACCACGCGGCTGTTCGCCGAGAGCGGCACCCACCTGGAGGAGCGCCCGCTGCTGCCCGCCATGGGCACCCTGCTCGCCGCCGCCGCGGGCGACCGGGACGCCCGCGACCAGGTCAGCAAGGACACGCTCGACGTGTTCGGCCGCAAGCTGGCCGGACTGCTGCCCGTGGGCTTCACCCCCGAGGGCACCGGGCCGCTGCGCGTCCTGGTCACCCACCCCCGGGTGACGGCGGTGGACGAGGTGCAGGAGTTCCTCGGCAAGACGCTGCGGCTCCCCTCGGACGCCAAGAACTCCGTGGAGTACCGGGGGGTGGAGAGCGACTCCATCGCCGTCGTCCTCTTCCGCAGCGAGATGAGCCTCACCCAGGTGCCCGAGGCCCGCAAGGTGCTGCGCCAGTGGGCCCGCGCGAAGGAGAACGAACAGGCCCAGGACGTCCTGCGCTGGCGCCAGCGGCTGGGCTTCAGGGACACCTGGATGGTCAGCGCCGAGGAGGACCGGCGCACCATCCTGCACCGGCTGCTGTGCTGCCTGTGGAACGGCCAGGTGGACGTGCTGGAGGGCGACGCCGCCTCGCCGCAGCGGGTCAGGCTCCGGCTCTTCCCCGACACGGGCCCGGACGTGCCCGGCGTCCGGCTGCGGCTCGGCGACTTCCCCGGCGGCGTGTCGAGCTGGGCGGAGCTGCTGCGCTCCTACGAGCGCTGGACGGTCCTCGACGACGAGGCGACCGTCGAGGACTACTGCTACGAGCTGATGGCCGCACAGCCGCTCGGACTGGCCCGCACGGGCAGCGAACCGCACCCGCTCTTCGTCGACCTGGTCGAGAAGATCGCCCCGCGCCAGCTGGACCTGCTCGCGGACCGCCGCGAGCGGGGCGGGCAGCGGGTCGAGGGCTGGGTGCGCCCGCTGTGGGAGTTCTGGGCGGAGACCCTCCCGGCGGCGCTCGACAAGGAGTTCGGCGACCAGCGTGCCGTCCAGCCGACCCTGCGCACGCTGCTGGAACACGTACGCGGCGGCACGCCGGCCCGGCCCCGCCTGCGCGAGGACGTACCCGAGCCCCGGCGCCCGGCGCCCGAGGACGACGACTTCGGCACGACGCCCGTCGCGCCCCGCGCTTCCCAGTACCGGCGCGAGAACGAGCGGGACGAGCGGAGCGTGTGGGAGGAACCGGTCGACGACTACGGCACCGGGCGCGGCGTCCCCGACACCCGTGATGCCTCCGACACCCGTGATGCCCGCGACACCCGTGATGCCCGGGACGCACGCGAAGTCCGCGACGCCCGCGATCCCGTGGACGGCGGGGACGCTTGGCACGGCCGTCGCGAGGACCGCGGCAGGGAGGACCGCGGCTGGGAAGAGGGCGGCAGGGAGGACCGGTACGGCGGCGGGCGGTACGGCGACGAGCGCGAGGAGGGCCGAGCGGACGGCCGCGACCGTGGCCCCGCCCGCGACCGGGACTGGGGCCGGGACCGGGACGGCGGTGACGACCCGGACCGCGGCTACGACCGTGACCGGGGGCGCGGGTACGACCGGGACGGGGACCGTGACCGGGAGCGTCGGTCCGGGGGCCGCGCCGAGGGCCGCCCCTCCTTCGACAAGCCCGGCACCGGTGACCGCGACGCCGGTGACCGCCGCGAGGACGTGCGACGGGACGACGTGCGACGGGACGACGTGCGACGCGAGGACGTGCGACGGGACGACGTGCGACGCGAGGACGTGCGACGGGACGACGTGCGCCGCGAGGACGTGCGACGGGACGACGTGCGACGCGAGGACGTGCGACGCGAGGAAAGCCGCGGCGACGACCGGGACCGCCGGGAGGACGACCGGGACCGCCGGGAGGACGGGCCCCGGGTGCCGTGGGACGAGCCCGGCGCCGCGGGACCGTACCCCGGGGCCGGGGACGACTCCCGCGACCGGTACCGCGACAACCCCTGGGACGGTGACGCCCAGTGAGCACACCTCAGGAGGCGCGCGGCGTCATCCACCTGGACCTGCGCGCCGGAGCGGCGGAGCTGGACAGGCCGTCGGCACTGCGGGCCAGGGTCGCCCGGCAACTGGGCCTGGCCGGCCTGCCGGAACCCGACGACCCGCTGTTCCTGGTGGTCGACACCCCGGCCGGACTCACCGACCACCAACTCCAGTACGAACTCCTCACCGGCTACCGGGCGGTGGGCCAGGTCAGGCTCCTGGTGCTGCTCGTCGGCAGCGCGCCCGGCTCGTACGCGGGCGACGACGAGGCCTTCCAGCCCGACCGTCGGCTGGTGCGCCCCGCCGTACTGCGGTCCTCGGGCACCGGACTGCTGTGGGCCGGTGACCTGCGTTCCGCCCGCACCGCGCTGGAACGGCCCGCCCCGGACGACCCGGACGCCCTGGCGGTACTGGTGGACGTGCTGTCGGTGCCCGACCTCTACCTCCACGTGCTGGACGCCGTCGGCTCGCTGCCCGAGGCCGTCGCCGCGCCCGGCGTGCGGCTGCTGGAGCAGGACCTGCCGCCCGAGGTGCGCGACCGGGCCTGGCGCGACGCGCTCACCCGGTTCGCGGGCGAGGACACCGAGCTGCCGACGGACGTGCTGCTGACCGCCTCGTCCGGGGCCGACCTGCCCGAGCCGCTGGGCCGGCTGGTGGCGGCCCGGGGCGGCGGGGACCAGCCGCACCGGGCACCGGGCGGGGTGGCGGACGGCGCCTACCACGCCTGCACGGACGCCCTCGACCGGGCCGAGGGGGAACTGGCCGGGCTGCGGACCCTGCCGGGCCTGCTGAGGGCCTCGCGCCGTGCGGCCTTCGAGGCGGACGTCGAACAGGCGCGCCAGGCGCTCGACGAGTACCGGGAGCTGGTGGGGGCGGCCCTGCGCAGCGGCGGCGGGACCGCGCCCGCCGCCGCCGAGTCGGGCGCCCGGCTCGCCGCACTCGGCTTGCGGGTGCCGCCCGCGGGCGGGGTGAAGGACCAGATCCGGGAGGGGCTGAAGGACTTCGCGGGCAAGCTGCTGGCGCAGGGACTGCCGCTGCGGTCGGTGGCACAGCGTTTCACCGGCCTGGCCGGGCGGGTCGAGCCGGTCCCTGGTTCGGCGCTGCTGCCCAAGCTCGCCGCCCTCCCGCACCCCGGCAGAGGCCCCCGCGACGACCCCTCCGGGACCGGCGCCGTCGAACCCGGGCCGCCCCTGGCGGGTCTCGCCGCGGCCGTGGCGGGGCTGCTGGGCGCCCTGTGGCCGTGGCCCTTCCTCGCCCTCGCACTGGCCGTTCCGCTGCTGTTCGTCGCCACGGCGCTGCTCGGTTCGTCCCGGCTGCGCGACTCGGGGCGGCCGGGCCGCTGGGCCGTGGCCCCCGGGGTCGCGGCGTTCGGCGGCGCGGTGGCCGGCGCGGTGGTGGCGTACGCGGCCGAGCCGCCGGTCTGGCTGGGCACCATCGGCCTGCTGATCGGCCTCGGCCTCGCGGCGGAGACGGCCCGCAGGCTCTGGCGCGCCGCGGCCGCGTCCTGGGCGCCGGGCCGGGCGACCGACGTGATGCGGCGGTCGCTGGACGGGCTCGACGCGCTGCTGGCCGAGGCGGTCCGGGAGCACTGGGCCGTCGAGGAGCGCCTGGAATGCGCGGACGCCGCCCGGTCCGTCGCCGGGGTGCTCCGGGCGACGGCCGCCGCCGCCGAGGCCGAGGCGCTGCCGGAGACGGCGCCCGAGACGGAACGGCTCGCGTCCGACGGCGCGCCGCGCGCCACCGCTCGGCCGGACACCGCCCCGGCCGCCGACGGCTGGCTCTCCAGCGCCTCGGTCCTGGAGACGGACGACCCCGCCGGAGCCGACGACGAGGACGGCGGCTGGGCGCGCATGTACGCCTACAAGGAGGAGACCCCGGCCGCGGTGCCCGCAGCGGACGCGGCATGGCTCGACGGGCGCGAGGAGAGCCACGACGACGCCACCGCCTGGGCGGACCGCACGAAGGAAGCGCCGCGCTGGCTGGACCGCGAGAGCGGCGAGGGCGGACCGGAACTGGTCGCCACGCTGGCCGGGGACCTGACCGACGCCGCCCAGCTGGCGCTGGTCCCGTACTGGCGTGCCGAGCGCGGCCAGGCCGGCACCTCCGCGGTGCGGCGCACCGAGGAACGGGTCCGCGAACTGCTGTCGACGGCCCGCCACCACCTGCGGCGCAACGGCGTGCTGTCGGCGCCTCCCTTCGCCGCCGCCCGCCGGGTCCGCGCGGGCTCCGCCAGCCTGCTCGGCACCGACCCCTACCGCCCGGCCCGACTGGTCGGCGCGGAGGCCGACCGGCAGGCCGTGGTGCAGCTGTCCTCGCCCGAGCAGGGCGCGCTGCTCAGCCGCGACCCGGCGGACGCGCGGTGGATCAGGTTCGCCCCGGGCGCCGTGCGCGACGAGGTCGAGAAGGCCTGGCGGGCCGAGGGTGCGCCGCAGCCGGAGGACGTCCTGTGGACGTCGTCGGGACGGTACGCCGGCCTGGTACGGCTGACGCCGCTGCGGTCCGGCGTCGTGGACACCGTCCGCTCCCGCCACGGCTCCGCGCCCACAGGCCCCAGGAACCCGTACGACACGACGGGTACGTACGACGACGGGAACCCGTACGACGCGACGGGCCCGTACGACGACGGGAACCCGTACGACACGCCCGACGTGTACGACCGGGGAAGCGACGTGTACGACCGGGGAAGCGACGTGTACGACCGGGGAAGCGACGCGTACGACCGGCCGGTCGAGGACCGCCGGGAGGGTGACCGAGGCGACCGAGGCGACCGAGGCGACCGAGGCGACCGAGGCGACCGAGGTGCCCGCGAGGACCGCTGGGGGAGTCACCGGGTGGACGACTGGGGGGACGGCAGCCAGGACGGCCGGGGGAACGGCCGGGGGAACGGCCGGGAGGACGGCGAACGCCGATGACCCGCTTCCGCACCCGCGGTGCCCGCCCCGGCCCCGCGCGCCCGCACCCACCGGTGCACGCGCACACGTACGAAGGAAAGGACCGCCGGTGACCAGCCCCACGCACTCCGCCGGGCCCGGCCAGGGCGGTGCGCCGCCCGGCAAACTCGTGTTCACCACGCCCGCGGGCGGGCGCCGCGTCGCGTCCGTCCGCTTCGGCCGGGAGTCCCGCCGGGACCGGCTGCTGCCCCAGCTGATCCGCAACTGCCTGCTGGACGACGAGGGACAGCAGTGCGTGCAGGTCCGCCTGACCGCCGAGGACGCGGCGAACCCGGCGGCGCGCGCCCTCCTGGAGACCGAGACCGGCACCGCCCTGCACCTGCACCGCCTGCTCGGCGACACCGACTACGCGCCGCTCTTCCCGCGGGTCGTCGGCCACGAACTCGACACGGCCGAGCCGTTCCTGCTCTACGCCGCCCCGCGCGGGATCGCCGCCGCGCGGACCCACGTCATGGCGGCGAGCGACCAGCAGCGCTTCACCCGGGACCTGATGACGGCCCTGTGCGTGCTGGACGGGCAGGGCCTGGTGCTCCGCGGCCTGTCCCCGGCGACCGTCCTGTGGGACGGCGCCAGGGTCCAGTTGTGGGGGCTGGAGGCGGTGACCCGGGCCGGACGGCCGCGCAGCCCGTGGGGCAGGCTGCCGTTCTGCTCGCCCGAGCAGCGCCGCGGCGAAGGACTCGCCGACTCGCGGGACGCGGTGTGGAGCGCCGCCCAGGTGCTCTACCGGCTGGTGACCGGACGGCCGGGACCCGCCGACGGGGCACCGGCCGACCTGGGCGAACACCGGGTGCTCGACCGGATGTTCCGCAAGGCCTTCGACCCGCGGGCCGTCGGCCGGCCGACGCCCGCCGAAGTGCTCGACCTGGTGTCGCCGGGCGCCGGTGACCGCATCCGCCTGACCGTGCCCGCCGACGAGACGCGCCCGCACCGGGAGGCGTTCGAGGAGGCGCTGCGGCTCAAGCGGCAGGCGCCCCTCGCCCGTCCCCGGGACGGTTCCGGGGCCCCGAGCGAGCGGGGCAACGGCGAAGTGCTCTGCCCGTAC
The DNA here is from genome assembly GCF_040641015.1 of Streptomyces sp. NPDC021356. Lineage (NCBI taxonomy): Bacteria > Bacillati > Actinomycetota > Actinomycetes > Kitasatosporales > Streptomycetaceae > Streptomyces > Streptomyces sp. NPDC021356. The sequence continues at coordinate 410,280 of NZ_JBFACU010000003.1, forward strand.
TGCCTGCAGACCATCCAGCTGGACCTGACGAAACTGTTCGTCGCCGACAACACGATGCAGTACAAGCAGCCGCTGGACGTCTCCGGCATCAGCAACCCCGTGGTGCTGGACGACATCATGCGCGGCGCCGTCCAGAAGTGCGCGGCGGACCCGGACTTCCCCGAGCACGTCATCCCGGTCCCCTACCTGACGAACGGCCGTCCGCTGACCGTCGCGATGGTCGGGCAGTCCTCCACCGGCAAGAGCCATCTGCTGACCCAGATGATCGCCGCGATCACCGACGGCGGACTTGAGCCGTTCGGCCTGACCTGGCAGTCGGTCAACCCCGAGCAGCACGCCCGGTTCGTGCGCGAACGGGTGCAGCCGCTGCGCAACGGCAACGTGCTCGACCACACCGCCGCGCTGGGCCTGGACGACTTCGCCCGGTTCGTGGAGTCGCTGCTGATCACCGATGCCCGCGGACAGGTCCGCCCCGTCGCCTTCTTCGACCTCGGCGGCGAGGACCTGGTCCGCACCGACGCGGCGCTGCGGTTCCTGCTCGGGGTCGACGCCCTGGTCTTCGTCGTCGACCCGGCGCTGGCCCTCCCGCTGCCCGAGCTGGACCACGCCAGGCAACGCTGGGGAGTCGAGGTGAACCGCGACGGCGACCTCGCCTTCGGCACCGTCCTGGACAGGCTGCCGAAGAACGGCCCGTACCTCGACGTCCCGGCCGCGATGGTGCTCGGCAAGGCGGACCTGCTGCGGTTCCGGCCGCCCGTCGACCGCTGGCTGAGCCGGCCGCCCGCCACCTCCCTCGACGCCGCGCTGGTGCGTGCGGAGAGCCGGGACGTGCACAGTCTGCTGCGCGGGCACGCGGGCCAGGCCTGGCTGCGGCCCTTCGACGCGATCCGCCGGTGCACCCTGCACATCGCCTCCGCCACCGGCGGCCAGGAGGACCGCGGCCGCTATCCGGCGGGAGCCGGGCCGCGAAGGGTGCTGGAACCCCTGCTGGCGCTGCTCGCGATGCACGGGCTGATCGACGTGCCGGGCGGCGCCGAGGCGTTCGCGGTGGGGGAGGCACCCGGGTTCGAGACGGTACCCGGCCGCCGGGCGCCGGGCTCTGGTAGTACGGCCGGTGGCACGGCTGATGGAACGACCGGCGGCACGGCCGGTGGAGCGGCGGGAGGGGAATCCCGGTGAACGACTTCCAGGGCCGCGAGCCCGTGCACCAGGTCGTCTTCCGCTGGGACGGCAACCGCGGACGCCAGGGCACCGGCATGAACGCCGTCGCCTACTCCTGCCCGCCCGAGCGGGCCGCCGAACTCGCCCGCGAACTGGGCCCGTTGCTGTGGATGTCCGGAGCGGCGGCAGCGCGGCCGAGCGTCGTGCGCACCGTCTCCCGCGACGGCCACGTCATGCTCGTCCAGCGCTGGCCCACCACCGACCCGGGCGGCCGGCCCAGCACGGTCAGCCATGTCCTCGTCGGGCCGCCCGGCACGCTGAAGACCCGCCAGTGCCTCGGCCTCGCCCACGGCGGCTGGAGCGTACAGGAGAAGGCCGAGCAGGCCTCCGGGCAGCAGGACGCGATCGAAGGCGCCCGGCTCGACGACCTGGCCCTGTCCCGGCTGCCCCGCATGCTGGAACAACTGCCCACGGTCAAGCACGCGGTCACCCAGATCACTGCGGAACTGCTGCGTGACCCGGCCCAGCGGGTCTCCCTGCTCCTGGGCGAACGCACCCCGGTCGACTGGCCGGACCGGAGCCAGGTGCCGCTGGTCTACCTCGGCCTGTTCCTCGTCTTCGGCTCCTGGCTGGGCCACGAGTGGACGTTCGCCACGTACGACACCGTGGACACCCATCCGCTCCGGCTCACCGCTGTCCCGCGCTGGGAGCCGGACACGGGCGGCTCCGGCCCACTGGCCCGCGTCATGGGCCGGGCGCCGGACGGGCGCCGGATCGAACTCGGGGCGGCGGCGGAGCTGGTGAAGCACCTCCTCGCGCACCGGGAGGCGCCCGCCGGCGTTCCGCAACTGGTCGAGGACCTGCCCGACGGCGCGGTCCTGGACTGGGACCGGCGGCGTGCCCGGCTGCAGGAGATCCTGGACACCGACCACCCGACCGCCCGCACCGCACCACCGCCCCGACCCGCCCGGCCCACGCACCCCGAGCGCGGCGGCCCCTTCGACCGAAGCGAACCCTTCGACCGAAGCGAACCCTTCGACCGAAGCGAACCCTTCGACCGAAGGGACCCCTTCCACCGCAGCGAACCCCTCGACCGAAGCGAGCCCTTCCACTCGAGCGCGCCCCTCCACCCAGGCGACCCCGTCCACCGCAGCGAACCGGCCGACCGCACCCCGCCGACCACAGCGCCCGACCGCACCCCGTCGACCGCACCGGCCGACCGGAACGAGCAGCCGACGGAACAGGCCTACGGGACCGCCGCACCCGACTGGCCCCCCGGGCCCGCCGGGGCCCCCGGGCCTGACAGGACCGACTACTGGTCCCACGGGACAGCCGGCGTGGACAGTGCCGCCGCCCCTGACAGGGCGTCCGGCACCGGCAGAGGCGACCGGGCCGAAAGGGCCGACCGGGCCGATTGGGCTGACAGGGCCGGCCGGACGGACGGCACCGACCGGACCGATGAAGTCCTCCCGGCCCCGGGGAGCGGTGGGTTTCGCACCGACCACCCGGGCGAACGGACCGGAAGGGCCGACCAGAACGAACCGGCCCAACGGACCGGAAGGGCCGACCAGGCCGAACGCGCCGACCAGGCCGAACGCGCCGACCAGGCCGAACGGGCCGCTCAAGCCGACCGTGACGCCCAAGCCACCCGAGCCGCCCGGGCCGACTGGAACAGCCGGGCCCACTGGACCGAAGCGAACCTCCCGGCACCCGCGCCGGGGACACCGGGGCCGCAACAGGGGCCGCTTCCGCCCCCTGCCCAGCAGCCCCTGCCGGCGGCACCGGCCGCTCCTCCGACGCCCCCGCCGGCCGTCGCCCCGGCAACCGGCCCCCGACCCCCGTACCCCCCGCTCGTACCCCACGCCGGTCCCCAGGGGGCGGCCGCAGGGGGCCTCCCGGACGGTCCCGACGCGCACGGGCTCCGCGGGGAGCTGCGCGGCCACCGGCCCGGTGACGGACCGCGGCGCACCACCCTGGCGGCGGAGCTGAGCACGCGGCCGGACGGGTTCCTCCTGGACGAGCTGCGCTCCGGTCAACTCCCTTACGAGTCGCTGGACCTGGTGCTGACCGAGCTGGGCAGACCCGAACGCCTGCGGGTGCGCCACCCGGACATGCGCCACGAGCTGTGCGCCGAAGTGCTGCGCAGGGGCCTGTACTTCACTCCGCAGGCGCCCGGTGCGGACCAGGTGTCCAGGGCGGTCCTGGCCGAACGGGCGACCGTGCTCTTCCAGTGGGCGGTGGCCCCGCTGGCCCGGGACGAACGCTACGCGCTCGACCTGCGGGAGCTGATGCACCGCATGAGCCGGGACCCCCACCCCGCCGCGGGCACCTGGCTCCGCCGAAGCCTCGTCGAACCGCCGGACGGCAAGGTCCCCGACCTGCCCCCGACAGTGTGGAGCCAGGTCCTGCGGGACGTGATCAGCCGGAACGGCAGGCCGCCCGCCGCGCTGTCGGCGCCCCAAGAACCCCCACCGCCCGAGCCGGACTCCCGGCCCCCCGTGAACAGGGCGGCCTGGGTGGTCGCAGGAGCCGTGGGCGCGATCGTCCTCTTCATCGTGCTCGTGGTGACCCTGGCCTACGTCTGACGCCCGCCCGCGGCGCCCGGAGGAAAATCCGTGGCGCCCGGGAGCGGACGCCCCTAGGGTGAGGGGACGCATCAGGCGGTGGCCGTCGGCCGCCGCCGTCGGCCCGACGAGAAACAGGAGGTGTGACCCATGGCTGTCTCCGTGATGGGCGCTGCCCGCAACCACCAGAGCATCCACACCACCTCCGCGGTCTCCGGCTGACACATCCACCTGCTTGACCCGTGCCCTCCCGGTACGGGTGGTCGGGGCCGCCCTTGTGAAGGGTTCCCCTTGTCTCTCTCCGCTTCTTCTTCCTCCGCTTCCTCCGCTTCCTCCGCTTCCTCCGCTTCCTCCTCTCCTTCGCTCTCCTCCTTCGGGGAGCACCCGCTCGTCCACTACGGCTGGGACGACGGCTGGGCGGCGGAGTTCGCCCCGTACGCCGAGCAGGGCCTGCTGGCCGGCCGGGTGCTGCGGGTCGACCGCGGGCAGTGCGACGTCGCCACCGCGGGCGGGGTGCTGCGCGCGGACACCGCCTTCGTCACCCCGCACGACCCGATGCGGGTCGTCTGCACCGGCGACTGGGTCGCCGTCGAGCCCGGCGGCAACCCGCGTTACGTGCGGACGTACCTCCCGCGCCGCACCGCATTCCTGCGCTCCACCTCCTCCAAGCGGTCCGAGGGGCAGATCCTCGCCGCCAACGTGGACCACGCGATCGTCGCCGTGTCGCTGGCCTTCGAGGTCGACCTCGGCCGCATGGAGCGGTTCCTGGCCCTGGCCTGGGAGTCGGGTGCCCAGCCGCTGGTCGTGCTGACCAAGGCCGACCTCGTACCGGACCCGGCGACGCTGTCGTACCTCGTCCAGGACGTGGAGACGGCGGCGCCCGGCGTGCCGGTGCTGCCGGTCAGCGCGCTGACGGGGGCCGGGCTCGACGTGCTCGTCGCCGCCGTCAGCGCGGGGACCTCCGTGCTGCTCGGCCAGTCCGGAGCCGGCAAGTCGACCCTCGCCAACGCGCTGACCGGCGAGGACGTGATGGAGGTGCAGGCGGCCCGGGACGTCGACGGCAAGGGCCGGCACACCACGACCACCCGTAACCTGCTCGCGCTGCCCGGCGGCGGCGTACTGATCGACACGCCCGGACTGCGCGGGGTGGGCCTGTGGGACGCCGAGAGCGGGGTCGGACAGGTGTTCTCCGAGATCGAGGAGCTGGCCGCGCGGTGCCGGTTCCACGACTGCGCCCACCTGCGCGAGCCCGGCTGCGCGGTACTGGCCGCCGTCGACGCGGGTGAACTGCCCGAGCGGCGGCTGGAGAGCTACCGCAAGCTGCTGCGCGAGAACCAGCGCATCGTCGCGAAGACCGACGCGCGGCTGCGCGCGGAGATCCGGCGGGACTGGAAGCGCAAGGGCGCGGAGGGCCGGGCCGCCATGGAGGCGAAGCGCGGACGCTGGGCATAGGGTCCTCGAACAGGGGCCTCGAACAGGGTCCTCGAAACGTCGCCAGGCCCGTGTCCGATTTCCGCCAGCGCCGGTCCGGGCCGGGGGCGGACACTGGACAGCGTGACGGACAGCGTGATGGACGAGGACAGCAGGTACGAGGCGGTGCGCAGCCGGGACGGCCGGTTCGACGGCGAGTTCTTCTTCGCGGTCGCCACGACCGGGATCTACTGCCGTCCCAGCTGCCCGGCCATGACTCCGAGACAGTGCAACGTGCGGTACTTCGCCACGGCCGCCGCCGCCCAGGGCGCGGGCTTCCGGGCCTGCCGGCGGTGCCGGCCGGACGCGGTGCCCGGCTCGGCCGCGTGGAACGTACGGGCGGACGTCGTCGGCCGGGCCATGCGGCTGATCGGCGACGGCGTGATCGACCGGGAGGGCGTCGGCGGTCTCGCCGTACGGCTCGGCTACAGCGCGCGGCAGGTGCAGCGGCAGCTCACCGCCGAGGTGGGCGCCGGGCCGGTCGCCCTCGCCCGGGCGCAGCGCGCGCACACCGCGCGCGTCCTGCTGCAGACCACCGGCCTGCCGGTGACGCAGATCGCCTTCGCGGCCGGGTTCGCCAGCGTGCGGCAGTTCAACGACACGATCCGCGAGGTCTACGCGGCGACCCCGAGCGAGCTGCGGGCCGCCGCCCCCCGGACCAGGCACCGCCGGGCCGCCGTGCCGACCGCCGGGATACCGCTGCGGCTGGCCCACCGGGGGCCGTACCAGGTGGGGCCGGTCTTCGACCTGCTCCAGCGCGAGGCCGTGCCGGGTGTCGAGGAGGTGAGCGGCGCGGCCGGCGCCCGGACCTACCGGCGCACCCTGCGGCTGCCCTACGGCACCGGGATCGTCGCCGTCGACGAGCGCCCCGGCGCCCCGCGCACCGCGTCCGGCGCCCACCCGGGCGGCTGGCTGGAGGCCCGGCTGCACCTGACCGACCCCCGCGACCTGACGACGGCCGTGCAGCGGCTGCGGCGGCTGTTCGACCTCGACGCGGATCCGTACGCCGTCGACGACCGGCTCGGCGCCGATCCGCGGCTGGCCCCGCTGGTCGCCGCCCGGCCGGGGCTGCGCTCGCCGGGTGCCGCGGACCCGGAGGAGGCCGCGCTGCGGGCGCTGCTGGAGCCGGCGGCGGCCGGGGAGCTGGTACGGCGCTACGGCAAGGCGCTGGACGCACCCTGCGGCACCCTGACCCACCTGTTCCCCGAACCGGCCGTCGTCGCCGGGGCGGAACCCGAGGGCCCCCTGGGCGCGCTGGCCGCCGCCCTCGCCGACGGCACCGTCCGGCTCGACCCGGGCGCCGACCGCGACGAGGCGCACCGGGCGCTGCTCGCCCTGCCCGGCCTCGACGCCGCCGCGGTCGCCGCCATCCGCACCCGCGCCCTCGGCGACCCCGACGTGGCCCCGCCCTGCGCGGCCGCCCCCGACAGCTGGCGCCCCTGGCGCTCGTACGCCCTGCACCACCTGCGTGCGGCGAAGGAGTTGGAGATCCGATGACCACCGACATGACCACCGACACGACCACCGCCATCACCAGCGAGGTGATCACCGAGAGGACAACCGAGAGGACAACCGACAGGACCACCGGCATGACCAGCGGCATGATCACCGGCCCCACAACCGGCATGACCACCGCGACGACGGCCGAAGCGGCCGTGGAGGCGACGTACTGGACGCGGTGCGAAAGCCCCCTCGGACCGCTGCTCCTCACCGCCGACGCGGACGGCGTCCTCACCTCCCTGTCCGTGCCCGGCCAGAAGGGCGGCCGCACGGTGGGGGAGGGGTGGCGGCACGACCCGGGGCCGTTCCGCGCGGCCGAGGAGCAGTTGCGCGCGTACTTCGCCGGTGAACTCAAGGAGTTCGCCCTGCCGTTGCGCGCCCACGGCACCGCGTTCCGGGAACGGGTGTGGACCGCCCTCGACACCGTTGCGTACGGCACGACCACCACGTACGGCGAGATCGCCGCCCGGATCGGGGCCTCCCGCGCCGCCGTGCGGGCCGTCGGCGGCGCCATCGGTGCCAACCCCCTCCTGGTCCTGCGCCCCTGCCACCGGGTGATCGGCGCGGACGGCTCGCTCACCGGCTACGCGGGCGGCCTGGAGCGCAAGGTGCGGCTGCTCGCCCTGGAGGGCGTGCCGCTGCCGTAGGCCGCCTCCGCTCCCGTGCCCGCTCCCGTGCCCGCGCCCGGTCCACCGTCCGCCGGTCAGCCGTCCTCCAGGCCCCAGCTGTGGATCCGCCGCGGCCGGATGCGGATCACCTCCTCGCTGAACCGCGGCCCCAACGCGTGCGGGCCGGTGAGGAGTTCGGCCTCTCCCCGGATGTCGACGCCCCGGACCCGCCAGGGGCTGACGCTCACGATGTCGTCGACCACCAGGGCGACCTTCGGGTTCTGCCGCAGGTTGCGCCATTTCTTCGTACGGCCCATCGCCGCGCCGCCGACCAGGATGGTGCCGTCGTCCTGCGGGAAGAAGCCGACGGGGTTGGCCTGCGGCTGCCCCTACGGATCGACGGTGGCCAGCCGGCCCAGCCGCTGCGTCCTCAGATAGGCGCGTTCCGCCTCCGTGAATTCGGTCATGGCAGCACCCAATCACCCCGTGCGGCCGGTGCGGCAGCCGCATCGGGGCATCCCCGGCGCCGGTTCAGCCGCCGGGCCGTTCCCGGGCCACCCAGCCCCGTTCGTAGGCGTGCCAGCCCAGTTGCAGCCGGGTGGTCACGCCGGTCAGCTCCATCAGCCGCTTCACCCGGCGCTGCACGGTCCGCAGCCCCAGGTCGAGCTGTTTGGCGACGCTCGCGTCCGTCAGGCCGGCCAGCAGCAGGGACAGCACCTCCAGGTCGGTGGTGTCCGGTCCCGCCGGGCCCTGCTCGGTGACGCCGGACGCGCCCAGGCGCAGGGGCAGCGCACCCCGCCACACCGACTCGAAGAGACCCGACAGCAGCTCCAGCAGGCCGCTGGAGTGCACGACGAGCGCGGCGGGCTCCGCCATCCTGGAGGTGAGCGGCACCATGGCCAGCGCCCGGTCCGCGATCACCAGTTTGGTCGGCACCTCGTCGACCACGCGCACCTGTTCGTCGCGGCCGAGCGCGGCGGACAGCTCCGTGATGCCGTTCGGCATGTCAAGCACCGCGCGCTCGACCACCACCCGGTAGCGCACCCCGCGGTCCGCCGCCTGTTCCTCGGCCTCGTTCTCCATCCCGGAGACGACCATCGGAGTGTCCGTGACCAGCGCGCAGACCTCGTCGACGGCACCCAGCTGCAACTGCACGAAACGCTGCGCGACCGCCGGCGCCCCGGTGACCACCTCGATCAGATCGTGCACGGCCGGCTCGGCCGCCGCCGCCCGGTACTCCTCGGCGAGCAGCGCGGCGGCCAGCTCCGCCTTCTCCAGCTCGTGCCGCTGCTGGGTGAGCAGCGCGCCGAGCGCCACGCCGGGCGGCGCGGCGACCCAGCGGCCCGGCCTGGCCGAGGACTGGGCCGCGAGCCCGTGCCGCTCCAGGCGGCGCAGGGCGCGCTCGGTCTCGTGCTCGCCGAGCATCAGCCGCCGCGCGAGATCGGGCACGTCGGCCGCCCCCACGGACACCAGGGCCCGATACGCCGACTCGTGCCTCTCGTCCAGCCCTATCGCTGCCAGCATCAGCTGCCGTTCCTCCCCTTCAGCGCACGTCACCGACCACGGCGGGCCGGTGGTGGCGGAAAACAGCCACGGCGCAAACCCGCCGCCCGACATCATCGCCGTACCCCTGGTCATCCTGACAAGGTGGCACCACGGAGCGCCGACGGACGGCCCGGCCGCCGGACGGCAGGCGTGGCGGCCCGCGCCGACGCGAACGGCGTGTACGGCGTACGCGCGCGGGGGCTGCGCGCACACGGTGGCGGAGGTGCCGAAGGCACCGGAGCCGCCCCGACCGACCCGGCTCCGGGTCCCTCAGACGTCGCCGGGCGGTTCTCCCGTGGGGGGTGGGACCGCCCGGCGGCATGGTTCCGCACGGGTATTCGAGATGTCGTCCGGCGGGCCGTTCCCGGCACGGGCACGGGCGGGATTTTCCGGATGCCCCGTTTTCATCCCGCCCCCGCGGTGGACAATCGGTGGCATGAGCCAGCAGGGGGGAAGGCCCACCGGTCATGAGGACGACTGGTGGCGGCAGTTGTACGACGACTCCACCGAGGACACCGGTCCGGCGGCCGCGGCCGATTCCCTGGACGACCGCTTCGCCTCGGCCGCCGGCACCCTGGACAGCGGCCCTTCACGGACCGGCCCCAGGGACGAGCACCCGCCCGAACCCGATCCCGAACCCGATCCCGGACCCGCACCAAGTCCTGGACCGGAAACCGGACCGGGACCCCGACCGGGCCCCGCTCCGGAGTCCGGCGCAACACCCGGGCCGTCCCCGCGGCCGCCGGAAACGGCCACCGGGCCTGCGGGGCGACCTGCCGACCGGCCCAGCGACGGACTTGCCGGCCGGCCCGGCGACGGACTTCCTGGCCGACCTGCCCACGGACCCGTCGGCGGACCGGTCGGCGGACCGGTCGACCGGCACCCGAACACCGCAGCCGAAGGGTGGCAGCGAGCCCCCTGGGAGCCCCCAGCGGCCGTCCCGGCCGGCCCGACGACCTTCCCGCCGGGCCCCCGCGGACCCGAACCCGCCGCTGCCCCGGACTCCGACCCGGCCTTCGCCCCGGACCTCGAAGCCGAGCCCCGTCCCCAGCCCCACCCCGAGCCCCCGGCGCCGGCCGACAGCGCGCCGGGCGGATACGCACCGCCCCTCCTCGTCACCCACGTGGGCTCCGGGCCGCCCACCTACGACGCTGAGCCCACCGCGCTCCCGGCCGCCGACCCGGACGGGCTCGACGAGCTGGTGCCGGACACGGTGCTGGACGGTGCCAGGTACGGGGCCTGCACCCTGCGGGCCGTCTCCGTGCGGGGGGACTCGCCGCGCTACCGGGGCGAGCCGCGGCGGGACGCGTTGCTCACCGCGCGGTTCGGCGCGGGCGAGCAGGCGCTGGTCCTGGTGGCGATGGCCACCGGCGCCCGGGCGAGACCGGACGCCCACCGCGCGGCGGCCGAGGTGTGCCGGTGGATCGCGCGGGCGGTGGGCCGCAGCCACGTCCGGCTGGCCGAGGACATCAGGGCGGCCCGGCGCGGCGAGCTGAAGTCCGGCCTGCACCGCCTCACCGACCGCAGCCTCGGCAGGCTCCGCGCCGGCGCCGCCGAACTGGGCGTCCCGCCCGAGGAGTACGCGGCGACGCTGCGCTGCCTGCTCCTGCCCGCCGACCCCGCGTGCCGCACACGCGTCTTCTTCGGTGTCGGCGCGGGCGGACTCTTCCGGCTGCGGGAGGGCACCTGGCAGGACATCGAACCCCGGGCGGCCGACGGCCCGGCAGCAGACCCACGGGCGGTCTCCCAGTCCTCCCACTCCTCCCACCCGTCCCCTCTGTCCGGTCCGGCCGAGACGCCGGAGGGCGACCGGCTCACCCTGGACCTCGGCCTCCCGGCCCCGCCCGCCGCGTACGCCGTGGACCCGGGCGCGGGTCCGGTGTCCGGACCGCCCCCCGAGCCGTTCCGCTTCCGGGCCTGCCTGACCCGGCCGGGTGACACCCTCCTGATGTGCACGGCGGGCCTCGCCGAGCCCCTGCGCGGCGAGGAGGAACTGGGCGCGCACCTCGCCCGCCGGTGGTCGGATCCGGCACCGCCCGGTCTCGCCGCGTTCCTGGCGGACGCCCAGGTACGGGTCAAGGGCTACGCGGACGACCGTACGGCCGCGGCCGTGTGGGAGGCGTGAGCGGCCGGGCTGTGAATTCATGGACCCAGGAGTCCGCACCGGGCGACGGCAGCAGGCACCGGCGGGAGGCCCACCAGCCGCAGGGCAGCCGCAGCGGTCCGCAGCCGCCGTCCGGAGACCGAAGGGTGCCGGGAGCATGGCCAAGCAGAACGTCGCAGAGCAGTTCGTCGACATCCTCGTCCGCGCCGGTGTCAGACGCCTGTACGGCGTCGTCGGGGACAGCCTCAACCCGGTCGTCGACGCCGTCCGCCGCAACGCCGCCATCGACTGGATCCACGTGCGACACGAGGAGACGGCCGCGTTCGCCGCCGGCGCCGAGGCGCAGATCACCGGGAAGCTGGCGGCCTGCGCCGGCTCCTGCGGCCCGGGCAACCTGCACCTCATCAACGGCCTGTACGACGCCCACCGCTCCATGGCCCCGGTCCTCGCCCTCGCCTCGCACATCCCCTCCAGCGAGATCGGGCTCGGCTACTTCCAGGAGACGCACCCGGACCGGCTGTTCCAGGAGTGCAGCCACTACAGCGAACTGATCTCCAGCCCGAAGCAGATGCCCCGGCTGCTGGACACGGCCATCCAGCACGCGGTCGGCCGCAGCGGGGTCAGCGTCGTCACGCTGCCCGGCGACATCGCGGCCGAGCCCGCCCCCGAGAAGGCCGCCGAGACCGCCATCGTCACCTCCCGGCCCACCGTCCGGCCCGGCGACGCGGAGATCGACCGGCTGGCCCGGATGATCGACGAGGCCGGCAAGGTCACCCTGTTCTGCGGCAGCGGCACGGCGGGCGCGCACGCCGAGGTGATGGAGTTCGCCGGGAGGATCAAGTCCCCGGTCGGACACGCCCTGCGCGGCAAGGAGTGGATCCAGTACGACAATCCGTACGACGTCGGGATGAGCGGTCTGCTCGGCTACGGAGCCGCCTACGAGGCCACCCACGAGTGCGACCTGCTGATCCTGCTCGGCACGGACTTCCCGTACAACGCGTTCCTGCCCGACGACGTGAAGATCGCCCAGGTCGACGTGCGTCCCGAGGTGCTGGGCCGCCGGTCCAAGCTGGACCTCGCCGTGTGGGGCGACGTGAAGGAGACCCTGCGGTGCCTGATCCCGCGCGTGCGGGAGAAGAAGAACCGCCGTTTCCTCGACCGGATGCTGAAGAAGCACGCGGACGCCCTGGAAGGGGTCGCCAAGGCGTACACGCGCAAGGTCGACAAGCACATCCCGATCCACCCCGAGTACGTCGCGGCCGTACTCGACGAAGTCGCCGCCGAAGACGCGGTGTTCACCATCGACACCGGCATGTGCAACGTCTGGGGCGCCCGCTACATCTCGCCCAACGGCCGGCGCCGGATCATCGGCTCCTTCTCCCACGGCTCGATGGCGAACGCGCTGCCGATGGCCGTCGGCGCCCAGTTCACCGACCGCAACCGGCAGGTGGTCTCCCTGTCCGGGGACGGCGGCTTCTCCATGCTGATGGGGGACTTCCTCACCCTGGTCCAGTACGACCTGCCGGTGAAGGTCGTGTTGTTCGACAACTCCTCACTGGGCATGGTGGAGCTGGAGATGCTGGTCGCCGGCCTGCCCTCGTACGGCACCACGAACAAGAACCCGGACTTCGCGGCCGTCGCCCGCGCCTGCGGAGCGCACGGCGTCCGGGTGGAGAAGCCCAAGGACCTGGCGGGTGCCCTGAAGGATGCCTTCAGCCACAAGGGGCCGGCGCTCGTGGACGTCGTCACCGACCCCAACGCCCTGTCCATCCCCCCGAAGATCAGCGCCGAGATGGTGTCGGGCTTCGCCCTGTCGGCGTCCAAGATCGTGCTGGACGGCGGGGTGGGGCGGATGGTGCAGATGGCCCGCTCCAACCTGCGCAATGTGCCGCGCCCCTGAGACCGCTGCCGCGCCACTGAGACCGCGATCGTTACGCCTCCGCGTCCGCGTCCGCGTGACGGCGGGGGGTGCGCGTCCTGCGTCGCCGGCCGCCGGCCGCCGCCCGCCGCCCGCCGCCCCGCCGCTCCCCCTCCGCGTCCGCCGTCGGGGCACGGAAAGCGTCGTGCTCCGGCCAAGTTCGCGCGGCGGTCGGCGCCCCGCCACGCACGGATGCCGCCGGAGCGTAGGCGGGGCGCCGGGGGACTGACACCCAGGGCGCAGCCGACGGAGAACAGACGAGCAGGCGGGCGCCCGGGCGCACAGTGCCCCGGCAGCCACGGCAGTGCTCCCCGGCACCCCCTGGCATCCGGCGAAGCCGGGTCGGAGACGACAGGGCAGGCTCCCCCGAAGCGTGAGCGGCACGCCGGTCGCCGTCGCCGTGACGGGCCGCGGCGATGGCCGAACAATTGGTCGTTGATGATTCGACATGACTGGCGTGGATCCCGCGGGGGCATGGTTTCCCGTGAACGTGTTCGAGCTGGAGGGGAACCGACATCGGCACGCGGGCGGGGGAGATGACGAGTCAGGCGCGAGGGGGCGGTCCCGTGACGGCAGGGGCCTCCTCGGTGAGGACGGCGGAGGAAGAGGCCGACGGCGCGGCGGGAGTGCCGCAGGCGCCCCAGCTGAGGCGCCGGCTGGGCCGGGCGGACCTGCGGGCGGTGCCCGAGGCACGCCGGGCCCTGCGCGAACTGCTGGACCGCTGGGGGCGGCCGGACACCTCGGACGTCGCCGAACTGCTCACGAGCGAACTGGTGACCAACGCACTCGTCCACACGGACGACGACGCGATCCTGACGGCCACGGTCTCGCCGCGCGGACTTCGGGTGGAGGTACGGGACTTCGTGGCCCGCGGACCGCGGCCACGGGTGCCGGTCGCCGCCGAGGACACGGGCGGCAGGGGACTGGTCCTGGTGGAGTCCCTCGCGGACGACTGGGGCGTGTGCCCGCACGACGTCGGCAAGTCCGTCTGGTTCGAACTGGGCGCGCGTCAGGCGGCGTGAGGGCGAAGAAGAGGGGAGAAGGGCCTCCTTCTCCCTTCTCCCCTCTGCCCTCGGTCTCGCGACGTCCTAGCCGAACTGCTGTTCAAGATCCTTGAGCTTGCGCTCCAGCGAGTCCAGGCGCGGCAGGGCCTGTGTGTCGTCCTCCGCGGTCAGGTCGACCGTGAGGGCGTCAGCGCCCTTGCGGACGGGCTGGAGCGAGGGACGGGCGCGTACCGGCAGCGGTTCCGCGGATATGGCAGGCTCCGCGGAGACCTGGGAGGAGCCGCGCTCCAGGGCCTGTGCCTCGCCCTGCCGGCCGCCCCGGCCGCCGAAGCCGCGGTGGCCCCGGCTGATCGCCTTGAGCTGCGCGCGCTCCACGCGCTCGTGCTCGCGCCGCAGGCGCCGGGTCTCCTCCTTCTGCCGCGAGTCCTCGCGCACCTCCTCGACGGCCTCGTCCAGGCTGCGCACGTTCTCCAGGAGCATCAGCGACCAGGCGCGGTACGTCTCCCGGGGGGCCCGCAGCCAGCGCACGATGCGGATCTGCGGCAGCGGGCGCGGGACCAGGCCCTGTTCGCGCAGGGCGGCGCGCCGGGTCTGCTTCAGGGCGCGGTCGAAGAGGACCGCCGCCGACAGTGACATGCCGGCGAAGAACTGGGGCGCGCCCGCGTGGGCGACGCCCCTGGGCGCGTGCACCCAGTTGAACCAGGCCGCGGCGGCGGCGAACATCCACACGAGCAGCCGGGAGCCGAGTGCCGCGTCACCGTGGCTGGCCTCGCGCACCGCGAGCACGGAGCAGAACATCGCCGCGCCGTCCAGGCCGAACGGCACCAGGTACTGCCAGCCTTCGCTCAGGCCGAGGTTCTGCTCGCCGAAGCCGACCAGGCCGTGGAAGGAGAGCGCCGCGGCGACCGCCGCGCAGCAGAACAGGAGAATGTAGGAGGCGGTGCCGTAGACGGCCTCCTTGCGCCTGCGGCGCTCCTCGCTGCGCTCCCACGAGTCGTCGTTGCTCGCGTTCCCTTTGGTGGACCGCTTGCCGCGCGCGAGCACCGCCACCGCCGCCAGCACGCCCAGGAGCAGTACGGCGCCCGGAAGCAGCCAGTTCAGCGATATGTCGGTCAGTCTCATCTGGGGTCCCTTGCATGGGGATAGGGCGTGACGCCCGCCATAGTGGCCCAATCCCACCGGCCCTCAGGGGGTTTCGGGGCAAGAGGCCGCCAAGGAGGTGCAAGGGGATGCCCGCGGACGGCGTTCTGCTCGAACTGCCGCATGAGGGGCGGGAGTTGAGTTCGAATAAGACTACCCGTACGGATGGTTCCGCGGAAAGTTCCCGCGACGGGTGAGGGAGTTGTGAACCTCCCGTGGCCGTCGCACCCGTGCAGGTGTCCCGTTCGTGGACGATCTTACGGGACGTACGGCGGTCCGCCGGACCGCGTGACGGGGTGACGGAGCCTCAGGCGGCGGCCGTGGCCGTCAGTTTGGCGATCCGGTCGGCGTCGCAGGTGCGCGGGCAGGTGGCGCAGGCGTCCTGCGGGCGGACCGTGTAGAACATGCAGCAGCTCGCCCGGTCGCGGGTGGGCAGCGCCTCGCCGTCCGGGCCGGTCAGCTCGCGGAAGGCCGCCGAACCGACGTAGGGGCGGGTGGCGCCGGGCAGCAGCAGTTCCAGCTCGTGCCGCGCCCGCTCCTGCTCGCCGAGCAGGTGGGCGACGTACCACAGGCCCTCGACGACCTCGTCGGTCGCCATGCCCCACAGGGCCCGCCCGCGCCGCCGCATGCGCGGGCCGAAGCCGGCGAGGACCGGGTCCAGGTGCTCGGCGACGGCCGCCCGCACCTCGGCCCGCAGCGTCTCCTCGTCGCGCACCACGCGGGCGCCTGGCAGTGTGGCCGCAGGGTCGTCCGGCAGGCAGGCGAAGGAGACGGGGCGCACCGCCATGCGGCCGGCGGCGCGGTCGTACCAGACGTGCGTCGCGGGCAGGCGCGGGACCCTGCGGTGCAGGAACCACGGAACCGTGAAGAGCAGGCAGGCCGGCCAGGCGTAGCGGTGCAGTCCGAAGCTCGCGACCACGTCGGGGCGGGCCCGCGTCCCGTAGTCGCGCAGGACCTGTGCCTCGTCCCAGGCCAGGAACGCGTCGAGGCCGGGGCCGCCCTCGGCGAGGTCGGCGGCCCGCAGCCAGGCGCCGCCCCGCGGAGCCCTCTCCGCGGGGCCGGACTCCGTCACCGAGAGGCCGGGGAAGGCCTTGGTGAGGCGGGCGTAGGCGTCCGCCACGGCCGAAGCGAGCAGGGGCATGCCGGACCGCCGATCCGCGTTCGAAGGAGGTGCGTTTTCAGGTAAGGCTTACCTTACTCGACTTCGACGGAATGTGAACCCGTGGCCAGTTGCGCCTAAGGTGCTTGACGGACGAACAGCAACCCGTCGTAATGACCCCAAGCACCCCCAAGCCCGGAGGAGAACCGTGAAGCAGGGCGCGCAGGACCCCGCCGCGGCCGAGGGGGCCGCCGGGGCCGGGACGCCGTGGTCCCGGCCGGGCGACGGCGCCGTTCACGTTCCCCGGCAGCCGCACGCCGCCGACCTGCGACGGGAAGCCGGGGCGCGGCCGGGGCAGCCCGCACAGCCAGGCCCGGAACCGGGCTCGCGGCCCCGGCGGCCGGAGTGTGACACCCCGCCCGGTGGCCACGGGGACGGCGCCACCCGCGGCGAGCACACGCACGGCGAACGCCCCGCCCCGCACCACCCGGGCCCCCCGCTGCGGCGCTCCTCCGTGCGCGGCCAGGTCCTCGACGCCCTGCGTACGGCGCTGGTCACGGGCGAGCTGCGGCCCGGGGAGATCTACTCCGCGCCCGCGCTCGGCGAACGGTTCGGGGTCTCCGCGACCCCGGTGCGCGAGGCCATGCAGCAGCTCACGCTGGAGGGCGCGGTCGAGGTCGTGCCCAACCGCGGCTTCCGGGTCGTCGAACGCGGCGCCCGTGAACTGGCCGAACTCGCCGAGGTGCGGGCCCTGGTCGAGGTCCCGGTGCTGCTGCGGCTGGCCCGCACCGTGCCCGCCGAACGGTGGGCCGGACTGCGCCCGCTCGCCGAGGCCACCGTCCGGGCCGCGTCCTCGGGCTGCCGGGCCGCCTACGCCGAGTCCGACCGCGCCTTCCACGGCGCGATGCTGGCGCTCTCCGGCAACGAACAGCTCCTGCGGATCGCCGAGGACCTGCACCGGCGGGCCCAGTGGCCGCTGGTCGGCGTCCTGGGCCGGCCCGCGCGCGCCGCCCTGATCGCCGACGCGGCCCAGCACGCGGCCCTCCTCGACGCCCTGGTCGCCCGCGACACGGAGACGGTACGCGCCCTCCTGACCGCCCACTTCACCCCGGCGGACTGACCGCCCGCTTCACCCCGGCGGACTGACCGCCCGCGTGACCCCGGCGGACTGACCGCCCCCGACCGTGCGCGGAGCGCGGCCCACGCCGCCGCCTGCGCGGCGCTCCACCCCGCCACCTGCCACCCCGCCGCCTGCCGCCCCGCCGCGAGAGCGGGCCCTCGGGCGTCCGGCCTGTGGTGCCCTGCGCAGCGACCCCGGCAAAGCTCCAGCCCGCCGTCCGCCGCCCCGCGAGCCGCCGCCCCGCCGCCCCGCGAGCCGCCGCGATAGCGGGCCCGCTTGCCCGGCCTGTCGCCCCTCAGGTGCAGTGAACCCGGCAAAGCTCCAGCCCGCCGCCCGCCGACCCGCCGCCCCGCCGCCCCGCCGTCCCGAGAGCCGCCGCCCCGCCGCCCGCCGTCCCGAGAGCCGCCGTCCCGCCGCCCGCCGTCCCGAGAGCCGCCGTCCCGCCGCCCCGCCGGCCGTGGCGCGCCCCGCCGTCCGCGGCGAGAGCGGGGCCTCCGCATGCCCTGCCCCCGTTATCTTCTTCGCGGTCCTGCAAGAGGGCCGCTGGCCTCCGGGCCCGGCATGACTGTTCCCCCCTGTCGAGTGGATGACCTGGGGGGTG